>NZ_JAOALE010000013.1:0-69753 GCF_047462575.1 Synechococcus sp. 'PEA 65AY6A-5F PE A' | reverse complement strand
TCCCGACACTGACCCTACGGGTACAGTGCGGGGCTCCTGCGATTTCTAGCTGAATGATAGGCCAAATCAGATAAAGATGTCTTAAATTACCTCAAAGCCCGAATTTAGGAAACCAGTTGATTGGGTTATTGCTCACTTTATAAAAGAGGGCTGTAGTCCCCAACAGCATCCGGTTGTACAAGATATCAACCAAGTAGTCAGAGGGATAATCTATCGAGAGCTGATTTGAGAGGACTTGGCCCTTACATCCATTCCAACCGTCAGCGAAACTTCGTTGTCCATTACAAACAAGCTCCTTCTCAAAAAATTGTATTTCAGGATACATATTTTCAGGGATCTCCCCCTTAGGATAAGCCGAGCAGTAACCCGATCTCGAAGTAACCTCAACAGAAGCGACTATGGCACGTTTAGAACTCTCCCGGCGGGACTTCTGCCTGCGTTCTGGGGCTTTTGTGGCTGGCCTGATGGGGAGCCGCTGGTTGGTTCGCGATGCCGCGGTGGCTCAAGGAACCAAGCTGAAGGTGGCCGGGGTTTATACGGTTCCCATTGAGCAGCAGTGGGTGAGCCGGATCCATAAAGCGTTGATGGCTGCCCAGGAGCGGGGGGATATTGACTACACCTGGTCAGAGTCAGTTTCCAACACCGACTACCCACGGGTGCTGCGTCAGTATGCCGAGAGCGGCGTCCAACTGCTGGTGGGTGAGGTCTTCGGGGTGGAGCGGGAAGCGCGGGAAGTAGCCAAAGACTATCCCAAGGTCAGCTTTTTGATGGGATCCAGCCTCAAGCCGGATCCTGCCCTGAGCAATTTTGCCGTGTTTGACAACTACATCCACGAGCCTTCCTATTTGACGGGAATGGTGGCCGGGGGGCTGACCCGCTCCAAAATCATCGGCATGGTGGGGGGCTATCCCATTCCAGAAGTGAACCGCCTCATGAATGCTTTTATGGCAGGGGCGAGGGAACTGCAGCCGGAGGTGAAGTTTTTGGTCACCTTTATCGGCAGTTGGTTTGATCCCCCCAAAGCCAAAGAGGCGGCTTTTGCCCAAATTGATGCCGGCGCAGATATCCTTTACGCGGAGCGGTTTGGGGTATCTGATGCCGCCAAAGAGAGGGGCGTTTTGGCCATCGGCAATGTGATCGATACCCAGCCGGACTACCCGGAAACGGTGGTGGTCAGCGCCCTGTGGCACATGGAACCCACCATCGACAGAGCCATTGCCGCGGTGAAGGCCGGAGAATTTAAGGCAGAGGACTACGGGATCTACAGCATGATGAAATATGGGGGATCCAGCCTCTCCGACTGGGGAACCTTTGCCGACAAGGTTCCGGCTGAACTGAAAGCTAAGGTGATGCAGCGGCAGGCAGAGATTCTGGCAGGGTCTTTTGTTGTAGCCATCGATGATAGCGAACCCAAGTCCACCCTCTGAAGCGCCTTTGGCCTTGAAGGTGGTGGGCATTACTAAGCGCTTTGGTGCTCTGCTGGCCAACGACCAGATTGATCTTGAGCTGCGGGCCGGGGAGATTCTGGCCATCTTGGGGGAAAATGGGGCGGGCAAAACGACACTGATGAACATCCTGTTTGGGCACTACGTTCCCGATCAGGGTCAGGTGTGGGTGTTTGGTCGGCCCCTCAAGCTGGGATCCCCGGCGGCTGCCTTGGCGGCGGGGATAGGCATGGTGCATCAGCATGTGGTCTTGGCCGATAATCTATCGGTGCTGGACAACATTCTTCTGGGCACTCAGCCCCTGTGGCACCTGTGGTCTCGGCGGCGAGAGGGACGGCAGCGCATCCAAAAGCTAGCTGAGGAATTGGGGTTGGCCGTGGATCCCGATGCTCTGGTGGGATCTCTAACCTTGGGGGAGCGGCAGCGGGTGGAGATCCTCAAGGTGCTGTATCGAGGGGCGCGGATCCTGATTTTGGATGAGCCCACAGCGGTGTTAACCCCACCGGAAATTGAGCCGTTTTTTCACACCCTACGGCAGATGGCCGGTCGCGGGCTAGGGATCCTGCTGATTTCCCACAAGCTCCAGGAGGTGATGCGCATCAGTGACCGGGTGATGGTGCTGCGCTCAGGGCGGGTGGTGATGACGGGCAAGACGGCTGAGATCCATCCCACAGCTCTGGCGGAAGCGATGGTGGGGCAGCGGTTGGCGGCGGTGGTCAAAGCCCCTTTGTCTCCGGGGGAGACGGTCTTAGAGTTGCAGCAGGTCTCCTGTCGGGCAGGGCAGCAGCATCTGGAGCAGGTTTCTCTGACGGTGCGGCGTCACGAAATCGTGGGTATTGCCGGGGTGGCGGGCAATGGGCAGGCCGTTCTGGCAGATCTGGTCTGTGGGGTGATCCGGCCCCACCAAGGTCATCTCCATCTGCATGGCCGAGTCCTGCGGCTGATCTCTCCTGCTGAGATGGTGCGGCAAGGCATGGCCCGGATCCCAGAAGACCGCCACAAAACTGGGCTGATTGGTTCCCTTAGCCTATGGGAAAACTGGGTCATCGAGCGCTATCGGGATCCCGAATTCTCGCGGTGGGGGATCCTGCGTCACCGCCAAATCTATCAGCAGGCTCACACCTGGCTACAGACCTACGATGTGCGGGGGCTCCAGAGGGGGGATCCCTGGCGGGCGCTCCAGATGCCGGTGCAACTGCTGTCCGGCGGAAATATGCAAAAAGTGATCCTCTCGCGGGAGCTGTGTCGGGATCCCCAGGTGATTGTGGCTCACCAACCGACGCGGGGACTGGATCTGGGGGCTGTGGCTTACGTGCATGCCCAACTGCTGGCAGCAGCCCGGGCTGGAGCCGGGATCCTGCTCATTTCTGAAGACTTGGATGAATTGCTGAGTTTGGCCGATCGGGTGGCGGTGCTCTATCGCGGTCGGCTTTCCTCGGCAGTCCCGACCCAAACCACAACGGTGACCGCCTTGGGGTTGCGTATGGCCGGGCAGGAGGTGGCCGATGCGTGTTGAACCTCGTTCCACTGTGCCCCTTTGGCTGATCCTGAGTGCGCCGATGGCAGCCATTGTCCTGGCTTTCCTCTCCTGTAGCCTGCTGATCCTGTGGACGGGATCCCCGGTTTTGGCAGCCTATGGAGCTTTGCTGCGGGGAGCGGTGGGATCCCCCTTTGCCCTAAGCGAGACCTTGACTCGGGCCGTTCCTCTGATCCTGACGGGATTGGCGGTGGCGGTGTGTTTTCGGGCCAAGTTGTGGAACATCGGTGCGGAAGGCCAGTTTTATGGTGGGGCTCTGGCTGCCAGCCTCTTGGGCACCGGTGGGCTTTCGCTGCCGCGCCCATGGTTGGTGTTGGTGCTGCTGCTGGCGGGCTGGATTGCTGGAGGGCTGCTGCTGTGGATCCCGGCCTGGCTCAAGACCCAGTTCCAGGTGGACGAAGTGGTGACCACCTTGCTGCTCAATTTTGTCATTCTTCTTGGGATCAGCTATCTCCTGGAAGGCCCCCTCAAAGATCCTCTGGCTCTGGGTTGGCCCCAAGGTCGTGCCCTTGTGGATGCCGCCCTACTGCCGCGGCTGATCCCCCGCAGTCGTCTCCACGCCGGTTTGATCATTGCCCTGCTCGCTGCCCTGGGGGTGTGGGCCATAGAGCGGTTCACCGTTTGGGGCCTAGAAATGCGAGCCGTAGGCGCGAACCCGGAAGCGGCCAGGTTCCTCGGCATCCCAGTCCGGAGAGTTATTTTATATACCTCATTGTTGGGAGGTGGGCTGGCAGGCTTGGCGGGAGCTTGTGAACTCCTCGGGCTCAAGGGCTATCTCACCTTGGATTTATCCCCGGGCTTTGGCTACACCGGCATTGTTGTTGCCCTGTTGGCCCAACTGCATCCCTTGGGGGTGGTGGGGGCGGCGGTCTTCATTGCCGGAGTTTATGTAGGGGCGGATACCATGGGGCGTAGCTTGGGCGTTCCCACCTATCTTGCCGATGTCATTGTTGCTGCTGCCCTGCTGTGGATGTTGGTCTGCATGGGTTTGGCCCGTTATCGTCTGCGCTGGGACTGAGCACCCATGTCTGCACTCCTGAGTCTAATCAGCTTAATCAGCACCACCAGCTTTTGGGTGGCTACCCTGCGCATTACCACTCCCTTGCTCTTTGGCACTTTGGGCGAAGTCCTCTGTGAGCGGGCCGGCGTTCTCAATCTGGGCATCGAAGGGATCATGACCCTGGGGGCCATGACCGGTTGGCTGGTGGTCTATCAGGGATCCGGATTGTGGTGGGGCGTAGCCTTTGCTGCCGTCCTCGGTGCAGGTGTGGGCTTGATTCACAGCCTGTTGACCGTCCGCCTTGGGGTTTCCCAGCACGTCACCGGCATTGGCATTACCCTCTTGACCATCAATGCCGCCTATTTTGTCTATCGCATGGCCCTGCCCCAGGTCACCTCTCCTCCCAAAATCGTCCCCTTCAGCCCTTGGCCGATCCCCGGTCTCTCCAGCCTGCCCTTTCTGGGAGAAACCCTGTTTACCCAGCCGCCCCTCACCTACCTCAGCCTTCTCCTGGTGCCCCTCATGGCCTACATCCTCTACCGAACTCCGCTGGGCCTGGCCGTGCGCATGGTTGGGGAAAATCCCCAGGCTGCCGCTTCCCAGGGGATCCCGGTCTATGCCGTTCGTACCGGAGCGGTGATGGTGGGCAGCGCTCTTATGGCCGTGGCCGGCGCTTTTTTAACCCTCTCTGCGTTCGATGCGTTTTTCTTCAATATCGTCAATGGACGGGGGTGGATTTGCATTGCCCTGGTGGTTTTTGCCGCTTGGGATCCCTGGCGAGCCTTAGGAGGAGCGTTGCTGTTTGCCGGGTTTGATGCTTTGCAATTGCGCCTTCAGCAGCTTTGGGGTAGCCGGATCCCCTATCAGTTTTTCTTAATGTTGCCCTATCTGCTCAGTATTGTGGCGTTGATTTTGGTCTCTCGCCATGCCAAAGCGCCCCGCGCCCTTTTGATCCCCTTTCGCCCTGAAGAACGGATTTGACTACTGGACTTTCAAGAAGCCGAAAATTACTCCTATTGAGCCTTTGCCCTTGCCCCAGAAGCCTGTATGTCTTACGCCAAGACGATTGTCTGTTTCGCCAACTCCAGAAAAATGGCCGGTCGCTGTATTGCCGGCAAGGAATGGCAGAACGGAGAGCCAGGGGAATGGGTGCGTCCTGTCAGCAGCCGCCCGTCACATGAGGTCTCTGAACATGAGAGGTACTACGAGAGCGGTGGCGACCCAGAACTTCTTGATATTCTCTGTGTCTCTTGTGATACACCTCAGCCACTACCTCACCAGAGGGAGAACCACGTTATCAATCCAAAGCACCGCTGGAAAAAAGTTGGCCACCTGCCTTGGGAGGATATCAACAGTTGGCTAGACAACCCTGAGAATCTCTGGGGCACTGGCGAGAGCAGCTATGCTGGGTGGAACAACCGGTTAAGTGTCGGGCGAGAAAGCGGAGTTTCTCTTTACCTTGTACCGGTCGAGCATTTGCGTCTGTTGGTTGGTTACAAGGCACCAGGATACCCGAATTCTAAGCGTAGAGTACGCGGCGAGTTTGTATACAAGGGAGTAAAATACTGCATGGATGTTACCGATCCTGTGATTGAACGGGATTTCCTAATGGGCGAAGACGGTCAATATGACATCCCCGATCCGGTGCTGTGTGTTAGCCTTAGCGATCCCTACTTGGGCTATTACTACAAGCTGATAGCGGCTGTTCTCTACTCAGGTCGACTCATATGAAATCAGAGATCTACACGATTGGTCACTCAAACCACGAGATTGATTTTTTCATAGACTTACTGCGCCAGTACAACATCACCGGTATTGGCGACGTTCGCTCACGTCCATATAGCCGTTACGTCCCTCAATATTCACAAGAAAAGTTGAAAAGTGCTTTAGCGGCAGCAGGTATTGCTTACGTCTTTCTGGGCAAAGAATTGGGAGGACGTAGCGAAAATCCGAGCTGCTATGATCAGGGTAGGATTCAGTATGAACGACTGGCAAATGAGCCAGCCTTCCTCGAAGGGATCGACCGTCTGATCCAAGGTTCTAGTCGGTATCGGATCGCACTGATGTGTGCTGAGAAAGACCCTATTGAATGTCATAGATCGTTGCTGGTGGCGCGTAAACTTTTTCAAAGTGGGATTCCGGTCAAACACATCTTGGCCAATGGCTCTTTGGAGACTCATGAGGCTCTAGAATCTCGTCTTCTTGCCCTTTGCAAACTTCCAGAGGGGGACTTGTTTAGAAGTCGGGAAGAGTGTATAGCCGAAGCCTATCTCATTCAAGGCAGGCGTGTCGCCTATCGAGATGAGAAAATGTCAAAAAGTGATGAGTGGAGCGCGAGGCCATGAAGATATTTACGATAGGGTTTACGAAGAAAAGTGCAGAGCAATTTTTTAATCGCTTAAAACAGCCTGGTCTGGTTCGAGTTGTTGATACTCGACTTAATAACACCTCGCAACTGGCGGGATTCACGAAAAAGAGGGATCTAGAGTTTTTTCTTCGCGAGATCTGCAAGCTTGGATATGTTCATTTGCCGGAACTTGCACCAACTCAAGAGATTCTCGATGCTTACAAAGCCAGTGGTGAATGGTCTAGCTACGAGAGACAGTTTTTGTCGCTGATGGCCGAGCGTCGCATTGAAGATCAAGTGGATAAAAGTATTCTCGATGGAGGATGTCTGCTTTGTAGTGAAGCTACACCTGAGCACTGTCATCGTAGGCTGGTTGCTGAATATTTGCGCAGAAAATGGGGTGATGTTGAAATCGTGCATCTATGATAACTAAGAGCTGGCACTACGGATTTTTCCGATTTATGCAGCTACTCCGAGTTGCAGCAGGATTCCGGCAACACGGAGCGAAAGGGATGCCCAACTGATTTGGAAACTCCCTCACCAACAGCAGGCTCGATACAGGGATCCCAGCTTGGGCAGCTCCAACACTGGGCCAGTGTTTGCCGCCGTTGCTTTTGGATCCCAAGTTCCTGCTGTCAGCTAGCGTGTATGGTAGATGAAAGCTTGTTTTTGGGTCTTTCCCCGTCCCCATGCCCAGGGCTAGCACCTCTCGCCATCAGACCAACCCCCGCTTCAGCTCTGCTATCGCTACGCGAGGCTTTCGCGAACAGGCCAAAGGGTTAAAGCCCCACCAACAAAAGCAACTGCAACGGCTTTACCAACTGCGCCTACCCCCCGACCGCTTGGTGACGGTGGAGTTTGCCCAACGGCTGGGATCCCTGACCCAAGAGTTGGAGGGCCGGCCCATTAGCGTTTACCTCAACCGGCGCGGCCAGGTGATCCGCGTAGGGGTGGGATCCCCTTTTGAAACCCAGATTCCCGCTTGGGAATTGCCCCGCCAGGGGGCCGAGCGCCTATCCGGGATCCGCTGCATCACCACCCAAATGGGGGAGGGGGGCCCCGGTCAAAAAGCGCTGACGGCCATGGCCCTGCAGCGTTTGGATGCCCTCATCACCCTTTCCGTGTCCAAGTCAGGAGGGCACCGACGCCGGGGAGGAGCGGCTACGGGCTTTGTTCACCGGGCCTATCTGGCCCATCTGCTGCCGGAGGGAGAGCGCCGTTGGCAGGTTTCTGAGCCTTTGCCTTTGGGGATCCTGGCAGAACAGGATCTGCAGGAGCTGGTGGCGGAGCTGGAGGATGGGTTTCGGCGCCAGTTGACCGCCCGCCAGGTGGATCTGGATCAGGATCGGGCCATCCTGGTGGGGCTGCAGGAGTCCGGGCAGAGCTACGAGGATCTCATGGATGGGTTGGCGGAGCTGAGCCGCCTGGTGGAGAGTGCCGGCGGACAGGTGCTGCAAGCCCTCTGGCAGAGGCGGGAAGGCCCCAATTCGGCCACGGTAATCGGATCCGGTAAGGTGCAAGAGCTGGCTCTGCTGGTCCAGGATCTGGGCGCTAACTTGGTGGTGTTCGACCGGGAACTTACCCCCAGCCAGGTGCGCACCCTGGAAGAGGCCCTGGGAGTGCGGGTGGTGGATCGCAGCGAGGTGATCCTGGATATTTTTGCCCAGCGGGCCAGAACCCGGGCCGGAAAATTGCAGGTGGAGCTGGCGCAACTGCAGTATTTGCTGCCTCGCTTGGCCGGTCGAGGGCGCACCATGTCTCGGCTAGGTGGGGGCATCGGCACCCGTGGCCCGGGGGAAACCCAACTGGAAATGGAGCGGCGGGCCATTCAGCGGCGCATCGCCAAGCTGCGGCAAGAAGTGGAAGAGCTGCGCCGCCACCGGCAACGGCTGCGCCAGCGACGGGAGGGATCCCAAATTCCTGTGGTGGCCCTGGTGGGCTACACCAACGCTGGTAAATCTACCCTTCTCAACGCCCTCACCCAGGCCCAGGTCTATGTGGCCGATCAACTCTTTGCCACCTTGGATCCCACCACGCGGCGGCTGGAGCTGCCCGGCCAGCAGGCAGTGCTGTTGACCGACACCGTGGGATTTTTAACTGAGCTGCCTGAGCAATTGGTAGAGGCATTCCAGGCCACGCTGGAGGAGGTGACGGAGGCGGATGCCCTGCTGCACGTGGTGGATCTCTCCCACCCCAACTGGGAAGGGCACATCGAGGCGGTGGAAAAATTGCTGGACGAGATGCCCCTGGCCACCGGCCCGCGACAACTGGTGTTTAACAAAATTGACCGCCTCGATCCCGAATGGGTCGAGGACGTGCGCCTGCTCTACCCCAAGGCCCTGTTTGTGTCCGCCGCCAACGGCCAAAACTTGGATCAACTGCGCCACACCCTGGCCCAGTTTGCCGCAGCTTTTGCTCCCAGACCCTGCGGGGGTCGGCAGTTTGGGGATCCCTGAAGCATTTCATCAGAAAATCAAAACTTGGCGGCTCCTCAACATTTAGTTACATCACGGTTACGATGAGTGCAGAGGGCAGTTAGGTAAAGTTGCCATTTGGCAGAGGGGGAAAACATGGCCGTTACGGCAGTTGCACCGCGTTCAGGCCATCTTACGCTGCAGACGCTGCTCATTGGAGCCGATACCCTTGCCATCCGCTCCCAGGACTGGGATCGGGATCGGTTTGATATCGAGTTCGCCCTGGAAAACGGCACCACCTACAACTCCTTTTTAATTCGCGGGGAGAAGGTGGCCCTCATCGACACCTCCCACGAGAAGTTTCGCCAGTTATACCTGGATCTGCTGCGAGGCCTCCTGGATCCCGCCACCCTCGACTACCTGGTGGTCAGCCACACCGAGCCGGATCACAGCGGCCTAGTCGGGGATCTGCTGGAGCTGGCGCCCCAAATGACGGTAGTGGCCTCCAAAGTGGCCGTGCAATTTTTGGAAAACCTGGTGCATCGCCCCTTCCGGCACCTGGTGGTCAAGCAGGGGGATCGCCTGGATCTGGGCAAGGGACATGTTCTGGAGTTCATCTCTGCTCCCAACCTGCACTGGCCCGACACCATCCTCACCTACGACCACGGCACCCAGATCCTCTACACCTGCGACGTCTTTGGGATGCACTACTGCGATGACTTTGCCTGGGACGAGCATCCCCACCTGCTACAGGCCGACTTCAAGCTCTACTACGACTGCCTCATGGGGCCCAACGCCCGCTCGGTACTCTCGGCCCTGAAGCGCATGGAGTCCCTGCCCCCCATCGCCGCCATTGCTACCGGCCACGGCCCCCTGCTGCGCCACCACCTGTCTGATTGGGTGGAGCACTACCGCACTTGGAGCCTGGAGCAGGCCAAAGCCGAACGAATGGTGGCGGTGTTCTACCTATCGGGCTATGGCCAGGCGGAAGCATTGGCCCAAGCCATTGCCCGCGGCATCCAAAAAACCGGCGTTGCCGTAGAGCTGGCGGATCTGCGGCTGCTGGATGCCCACGAGGTGCGCGAGCTGATGAGCTTGGCCGCTGGTGTGGTGATAGGCATGCCGCCCCAAGCGGGGCCTGATGCGGCCTCCACCCAGGTGCTGCTGAAAACCCTCCTGGCTGCTGCCCACAGCAAACAAGGCTTTGGCCTGTTCGAGTCGGGGGGAGCAGATGACGAGTCGGTCTACCTCTGCCGCAACACGCTGCAGGAGATGGGCGCCAAAGAAGTGTTCCCTCCTATTCTCCTCAAGCAACCCCTAGACGAAACCCTGCTGCAATTGGCGGAGGAAGCCGGCACCGACCTGGGGCAGTGGCTAACGCGGGATCGCACCATTCAGCAGATGAAAGCCCTGGATGCCGACTTGGATCGCGCCCTAGGCCGCATCAGCAATGGCCTTTACATCCTCACCGCCCGCAAAGGGCAGGCCACCAGCGCCATGCTCGCCTCCTGGGTGGCCCAGGCCAGCAGCGATCCGCCGGGGATCAGCGTTGCCGTGGCCAAAGACCGGGCCATCGAGTCCTTCCTGCAGGTGGGCGATACCTTTGTCCTCAACGTGTTGCAGGAAGGCCATCACCAGTCCCTAATGCGCCACTTCCTGAAGCGCTTCCCGCCGGGAGCCGACCGCTTTGCCGGCATCAAGACCTACCCCGCCGCCAACGGATCCCCCATCTTGGCCGATGCCTTGGCCTACCTGGAGTGCCGCGTGGCCAGCCGCCTAGAAACCAGCGACCACTGGGTGGTCTACAGCACCCTAGAAGCCGGGCGGGTCTCCAACCTGGAGGGCCTCACCGCCGTCCACCACCGCAAGGTGGGGAATCATTACTGATCCCTCACCCCCAGGGAGAGGAGAGGTTCAGCAGGGCTTGAAATAGCCGTCCTGCTAACGCGAAAACCTCCCCGCCTATTTCAATAGGACAGTTGGTAGACCAGCCCGTTGACATGGAGGAAAAAAGGGCTACCCTCTCCCAGAGGGATCCCGGCTGGCCGCAGTGGAAAAGGCAGCCCCTCTGGGCTCTGTTCCGCTTTCTGAGCGAGGCGGTAGAAGACCTCCCCAAACCCAGAAGAGGGAATCTCCGCGGCAGCATGCTGCTGTTGCCAGCGCTGGTAGGGGCTGAGTCGAGCTTCCCTCTGGTCGATGTTCGACGGCACAGGGAGAGAGGGCGATATAGCCGGCTGTCCGGCGGGCAAAAGAGCCGCTACCTCCGCTTGGGCCCATCCTCCCCTGGCCAAGGCCATAGCCAAAAGCCAGCCGCTTCCCCAAACCCAAATGAACTGCTGCATGACCGGATCCCTCGCTCTGCCTCGACTAGCCGCTTCTCGGGCTTTTTTGTCCGGCACTGAGAAGATAGCTCCCATCTTCTCGAAGCCAGACCGAGGGAAGCATGACGGAGATCCTGCCAAGCCTGTGATCTGGATCAGAACCATTTAGATCATCAGATCAACGGAGCTCCCCTCTATCCGCTAACTGATTTGCCAGTAGGGCTTGGGCTGCTGGCTCCCACATAGGCCTGCCAAGCCAAATCCAGCAGGCCATCCAAGACCGCCGCCGCCACTGCAGGGCCGCCCTTCCGTCCCTCAGTGCGGATGTGGGGCACCATGGAATCGGCCAGCTCCTGCTTGGCTTTCACCACATCCACAAACCCAGCCGGCGTCGCGATGACCAGGGCAGGGGATACCTCTTTCTCGGCGATCAACTGCACCAGGGTGGAAAGAGCCGTCTGGGATTGGCCAATGACAAAGATTGCCTCAGGGTAGCGCTGAGCTAGGGTTTGCAGGCCCCAGGCAGAGCGGGTCTTGTCCCTCTGGGGGCGGGTGACAGCTTCGCTGCCGCAGTAGATGGGGTTGGAGAAGGTGTTCTGCACGGCCCGCGCGATGCCTACCTGCACCATCGGCTCGTCCACCACAATGGTGGTGCGCGCCGCCAAAGCCGCCGCCCCAGCCTGCAGGGCTTCGTTGCCAAAACGGATGAGGTGGAGATACTCGAAATCTGCAGTAGCGTAAATAACTCGACGAACCACCTCATACTCGGCGGGGGAAAGCTCGTGCTTGCCCACCTCCTGGTCGATGATCATCAGGCTTTCCGCATCGGTAACATGCCACTCCATCGCCTCTAAACCTCGCCTGCCAGCCACCCTCAATGGCAGCATTCTAGCTGTAGAGGCCCCACTTGGCGGCAAAACCCGAAGCTAGCCCGGCGGCCAGCCCATCGCCCGACCGCCCAGAACGTGGATGTGCAGGTGAAAGACGGTTTGACCCCCGTCTTCTCCTTGGTTGATGACCAAGCGATAACCTCTGCTTAGGCCAGCTTCAACAGCCACCCGCTGAGCCGTCAGCAGCAGGTGCCCTAGCAACGCTTCGTGTTCGGGCTTGGCCTGGGCAATGCCGGGGATAGGCTCCTTGGGCACCACCAAGATGTGGACAGGAGCCTGGGGAGCAATGTCTTTGAAGGCGATGGCTCGCTCGTCTTCGTAGACAATCTGGGCCGGGATCTCCCTGCGGATGATCTTGCTGAAAACGGTGTCGCTCATGGGTAGTTACGAAACAATTCTGCCCTTAGCCTACCCGGTTTAGGGATCTCATTGGTTGAGCAGCCACTCAAACTCCTGCTGTAGGGATTGAATGGGCCCCACCCGCGAGATCAGCAGGACATCTTCTCCGGCATCCTGAAAGCGAGACCGCCACAAACTGACCAAGTCGGGATTGTTGCACCAGAAGCGAATAACCGCTTCGATTAGCTGATCCAAATCCCAGCCCCGCCGCGCCGGCACCTCCTCCAAGGATCCCAGCAGCGCATCCAGGGTGCAAGGGCGGGTGCCCAGGTACTCTACCCGACAAGGCCGCTTTGCCAGCTCCTGCTGCTGCCAGAAAAAATCGAGGGCAGGGGCAATGCCGATGATTTCAAAAGTATAAACCATTGGATCTGGTCCTAGTTTTCTTGCCAAAATAGAGACCTTGCAAAAAGAGGTTCAGAAACTCCTCGACCGATTCAAGTTGGGATCCCTTCCCAACCCTCTTCGGCCTGAACCTGAAGGTTAGTGGATGGTAGGCACTGATTATACTCAACTTGAGCCAATTGCCAAGGTAAAGAGCAGGTGGACACAGCTCTTTTGCCGCTGGCCACTACCTGGGAATCGGCTGCTGCGGCAAACAATCTTGTGCAGATAAGGCCGAAAACTGCTAGCAAACCAAAGCAAGGACTGCCAGCACTCCTCGAGATTTTTTGTGAGTTGACTCTGCCGACAAAACAGTTGACGCCCGCCTTTCCTGGAGGCGCCAGAGAGACGGTGGAAACAACGGCTTGGTGAAAGTCTCCGGCCTAGGCCCTTTCTTCTATCCAGGTCGGTATTGGGTTTTGCAGGTTTTGCGCGGCAGGAGAGCTGGGAGCGGGGAGATGAAACTCCAGGCGCGGCTGGCCTACCCCGTAGGTGAGAGTGTAGCTCCAGCTCAGGCAGCGCAACCACAGGCGGGGGTAGCGGGACTCCAGCCAGGGCTGCAGGCGCCGCACCAGCTTGGGAAACCAACTTCCCAGGAGGGCCGAGAGCAAAGCCAGTCCGGTGTAGCTGAAGTAGGTAGGTAGCCACTGGGCAAAGCCTTCCGCTCCTACTGCCTCCCAGATCCACAGCAGCAGCCGCGGGTTCTGCAGAGCCGCTTTGATAGCCATGCGGTTAAAGGCCAGCCAGCCAGCCCGGTCTTTGATAAAGTCGTCCACCACCTCAGGCGGCTCGGTGGCGAGAATACCGAAAAAGCTGTTGAGGATGGCGTTGATGCGCTCGGGCGGCAACACCTTGCCGGTGGGCACCATCATCCCCCGCGAAAACAGCCAAGTGACGGCGGAGTTGCCCTGGTAGGCGCGGATCTGGGCTAGGTCGGCGGCTTTGAGGAGATTATGGCGCAAGGCTGTGTCCAGCAAATCGCACAGGCGAGGGCAGTTGCGCACCAGGGATCCAAACCCCGTAAAGCTCAGGGGCGATTGCAGAGCTGCCGCATCCCCAATTAAAAGGAGGCGGTCGAAGGGCTCTTGGGGAGCTGGCTGCTGGCCAAAGCGTCCGGGGATGTAGCCAAAGGTGGCTTTTTTCCACTGCAGGCGCTCCGGGTCGCAGCGGCGGTATTCCGGCAGGATGGTGAAAAAGTCTTCGTACAGCTCCAAGAGGGAGCCCGGGTTTTCCGGATGCACCTGGTGGTAGTGGAACAGGTAGAAGGTGAGATCCTCCCCCGGCCCAGGGAACAGTTCCCAGATGAGCTGCCGACCGCGGCTGATGTCGCCGTGGCTGGCCAGGATGTCGCCAAATTGGGGATCCCAAACTCCTGGCTCAAACCCCCCTGCAATGGTGGCCCCTACCGTGGGGCAAACGCTGTCGAAGGCGCGGCGGCCGTAGAGCTGCTGGGCAATGGGGGAGGCCGTCCCCATGGCATCCACCAACAGGCGGGATCCCAGAGAGAACTCTTCTTGAGTGGTTAGGTCCTTAACCACCACCGTGACGCCTTGCTCCTCGATGTAGGCCCGCTGAAACTCGCTGCGCTCGTAGATGGCACCACCCCTGGATCTCAAGATTTGACCACAGAGCTGCAGGAGCTTTTCGGCATCAATGGCCAGGTTGAGCACCGTCGGCGTGTGCAGGACGGGGGCGCGCACGGGGCTGTTGCCATCAAAAAACTTGTTAAAACCATCCGTGTATTCCCTGAGGATGAGGCTCTCCATCTCCTCAGGGCTGAGGAGGCCAAACTCCACCAGCGTCTGCAGCTCCCGCCGCGAGATGTTCCACTCCCGGTTCATGCGGCCAAAGGGCAGCCGTTCCACCAGGGCCACGCGGTAACCTAAGCGGGCCATGGCCGCGCCGTAGATAGCCCCCAACGCCCCGCCCACGATCACCAAGTCCCACTCTTGGGGGGCGGGCTCTGGGGCAGGCTGGCGAAATAGCACGGGGGGCCGGCAAGCGTGAGGGGATTGGACTTCTTCCCGCCAGCGTTTCTCCCACCAGTAAACCCGCTGCAGGTCAAACTCCCCGTTGGGGATGCGGCGGAAATACTTCACCGTCTGCGGGTAAAAGGGCTCCAGTTGCTCAAAGATGGATCCCTGGCTGAGATCGACATCTGGCAACTGCGGGTAGCGGTGGGGAAATTGGCTTTGGATAGCCCTTTCCACTTCCTTTAGCCAGCGGCCCTGCTGGGGGAAAGGCCGCTCTGACCACTGAAAGATCTTGAGATAGGTGGTGTTCAGCCCCGACCAGAGGAAAACGGCCAGCTGCGCTCCGGATCCCTCTAGGCGTAGCCCAGTGGGGGTGAGTACCTTTTGGCTGCTCGCAGGCAGAGGCAGGTGCTCCTGCAGCCAGCTCAGCACTTGAGCGGTATCTGGGCAAGGGATCTCGCGGTAGTACAGGAGCTTGAGCACAGCGCCAAGACACAAAAAAAGCCGATCTTTACCCATTGTGACACGAGGGGATGCCGGAGGTGGGGTTATCTCGACCATCCATTCCCAGAGACGAAGGGGAAGAGGCGAACTAATGCCTCAGTGACGGGATCCGACTCCAAGGCCCAAACCCGAGCCTAGGGGGCTTCCCACTCGCTCCCCTCAAGCAGGAAAAATCGGGGATCCCCTCTAGGAAGCTGCAAAACACTGCTTCATCTCCTGCAGCACCTGAGCATCCTGGGAGGCGGTTCTAGCGCCTGCCTGGGCGGCCCAGCACTTAAGGCTTTCGATCTGGTCGCGGGCAATGGAGGCCAGGGGCACAGTTTCGCGGATGGCCTGCAGGATGTCTTCCTGGGTAAAGTCTCGCCGAGCGCCGCTGCCGCTGCCTCCAAAGGCGTTGTACATAGCGTCAACGATAGCCTGCTCGATCTCGGCGCCACTGAAGTTTTGGGCGGCTGCTGCCAGCTCATCTAGGTCAAACTCCCGCAGCCGGCTGGGGCGCAGCCGCTGGAGGTGCACTCGGAAGATCTCCTTGCGCTCGGCCTGGGTGGGCAGGTTGAGAAAGAAAATCTCGTCAAAGCGGCCCTTGCGCAACAGCTCCGGCGGCAAGAGGGGCACGTTGTTGGCGGTGGCCACGATGAAAACGGGGCTGGTCTTCTCCTGCATCCAGGTAATGAGGCTGCCGAACACCCGACGGCTGGTGCCCGAGTCCCCGTCGGCGCTGCTGGTGATGTTGCCAAAAGCTTTGTCGATTTCGTCAATCCAGAGCACACAGGGGGCCATGGCCTCCGCCAGTTGGATCATCTGGCGCACGCGGCTTTCCGATTCGCCAACAATGCCGGCAAACAGCCGCCCAACGTCCAGCCGCAACAGCGGCAGCCGCCACTCGTTGGCGATGGTTTTGGCGGAGAGGGACTTGCCGGTACCCTGGATCCCCACCAGCAGCACGCCCTTGGGATTGGGCAGGCCGTAGCGCCGCGCCTCTTCGGTAAAGGCTTCCTGGCGCACCCGCACCCAAGCTTTGAGGTTGTCCAGCCCGCCCACGCTTTTCAGGGTCTCGCGGGCGGTGAAAAACTCCAGGATGCCGGTCTGGCGGATGGCCTGCTTTTTCTCCTCCAACACCAGGTCGATGTCGGCCTCGTTCACCTCCTGCTTGGCGGCCAGGGCGCGAGCCAAGACGCGGCGGATGCGCTCCCGGCTCAGCCCCTGACAGGCTTTGACCAGTTGCTCGCGGGCCAGGGGGGTGAGCTTGAGTTTTTCCGGGGCCACATAGAGCTGGATGAGGCGGCTGATCTCTTCGCTGTTGGGCAGGGGAATGTCGACGACGGTGATCTCCTCGGCCAGGTCGCTGGGCACTTCTAGAATGTGGCTGAGCAGGATCAGCGTCTTGCGGGTGCGCTTGAGCTCGCGGCTGAGGTTTTTCAGCTCCCGCAGGATAGGGGCGTTTTTGTCGCTGCTGGCGTTGCGCAGCACAAAGTGCAGATCCCGCAACACAAACAGGGTGTCTTCCTGAGGAGCCGAGCGCCACACCCGCCCCAGGGCGGCCATGATGGAGCCGCGATCTTCGCCGCTATCTTGCCAGCCCCGCACCACGTCCCAAAACAGCAGCCGCCGCGGCGGATCGGTTCTCTTGGCTACTTGCACGAGCACAGCATCCGCTGGCTCCTCTTCTGGAGAAACCAAGTAGATCAGGGGGTAGCGAGCCCGGATCATCAGATCCAGCTCCCGCACCAGTTCCCCTTGCACTTCGGTGGCGATCCCGCTCAGGATGGGATCCCCGCCGCTTTGCCGAGTGGGGTCAGTGAGATCTTTTACGGCTTCTGCCATCGGGAGTTAGGAGGGTTTTGAGAAGATTCTGTGTCTAACTTCAGGATAGAGCAGGGATCCGTTGCAGTTCGGCCAGCATGGCACGGGCGGTCTGGGTGGGATCCGCCGCCTCCATGAGAGCCCGCACCACGGCTACGCGGCTGGCGCCTGCCTGGCGCACCTCGGCCAGGTTGTGGAGGTCGATGCCGCCGATGGCAAACCAGGGCAAGTGGGCCTTCTCAGCGGCCAGGCGCACGTACTCCAGGCCGGCGGGGGGTTTTTCCGCTTTGGTGGGGGTGGCATAGACGGGGCCGACACCGATATAGTCCACGCCGCTATTGAGGGCTTGGGCCAGCTCTTCGGCATTGGTGGTCGACAGGCCAATCAGGCGCTGGGATCCCAGCAGGTGCCGCGCCTGGGCAACCGGCAGATCCGTCTGGCCCAGGTGCACCCCATCCGCTTGGCTGACCAAGGCCAAGTCCACCCGGTCGTTGACGATCATCAACGCCTGGTAGCGGTCGCACACTTGCCGCAACTGTTTGAGATCCCAGAGCATCTCCCTATCGGTGAGGTTCTTGCGGCGGTACTGCACCAGCGTCACCCCTCCCCGCAGCGCCTTTTCCACCACCTCCAGCCAGTGGGGCACCGGGCTGGTGACCAGGTAGAGATGGGCCGCCAACAGCCGTTGGCGCAGGGATCCCCCCAGCAGCTCGCTTTCTAGAACATAGAGCCGATAACGCATGTCTTTGGCCAGCTTGGCCAGGCCGGGTGCTACCCAATGACTGGACTCGGCCAACTTGCCGTATTCTTCCAAGACCCGCAGCGCTTCTTGCACACGGCTGCAATTGGCCTGCAGCAGGTGGCCGAGATCCCGCCGTTGCTCCTCTTGCGGATGGGAGATCTGGGTGCCCGGATCGGCAGGGGTGTCGCGGGCCAACCGCAGCGGGTCGCTGTGCCAGCGGGCCAGGGCTTGGCGCATGGCCTTGCATTCGCTGGCCAGCTCGCCGTTTTCTAGGCCAAAGCGAAACCACTCCTCTAGCACCCGTAATCCCTCACGAGCTCGGTCGAGGTTGGCATCCAGGATACGGGCGACGGCCTGCGGTTTCATGTCCCCTGCGCGTGGAAGTTTTAATCTTTTTTTTACTGTAAGTTGAAACGGTTTCTCTGGCACCTGTCCTAGCCTTTGTCCGAAAAGGAGGCAGGCTGTTGCCAAAGGGCGTTGAGGAAAGCTTGCTGTGGCGTGTGTCCCCAGGCAAACTCACGGGGGCCGATCCCTTCCGGCAGGTAGGCCCAAGCATAGCACTCGCAGGCAGGAAAGTAGCGGATCTCCCACCAGGGCTGGCCGGCGGCCACATCCTTCACCGCCCGCCAAAAATACCCCCGCTGACGGGTAAGACGGGTCTCGACGAAGTAAGGGCCTTCCAGGCGCAAAGCTTCCACCGCTGCAATAAACTCGGCTCGTTGTCGCTCATTTCGGATCATTACCCTGGCTTCCCCTCGCAGGTTGGCTCTATTTTAAGAAGAGATTTTTGGTAAGCTACAGGGTTCTGCTCGTTTAGCTCGAATGGAGGCGGCAACACCCCAGAGTTGAACTCCCATCCTCTACCCAATGAATCCACAGAATTTGTCGCGGGTGCTGTGCCTGAGCAATGGCCACGGGGAAGATGAGGTGGGCAGTCGCATCGCCCTGGCCCTGACCGGCCTGGGGATCTCGGTGCAAGCCCTGCCGATTGTGGGGGAAGGCACCGCCTATTGCCGCCGCGGCATCCCGCTGCTGCCCCTGACCCAGGTGATGCCTTCAGGGGGATTTATCTATCAAGATTGGCGGCAGTTGTGGCGGGATCTGCGCGCTGGCTTGCTGGGCCTGACGGGGCGGCAACTGGCTTTGGTTCGCCGGGCGGCGGCTCAGGTCGAGCTGGTGCTGGCGGTGGGGGACATTGTGCCTTTGTTAATGGCCTGGTGGAGCGGCAGCCCCTACGTCTTCGTGGGCACAGCCAAGTCGGACTATTATTGGCGGGACGAACAAGGGCCCTACCGACGCGCTTGGCTGGGACAGCCGGTTTCCGATTACCTGCCCTGGGAGCGCTGGCTCATGGCCCGCAGGCGCTGTCGCGGCTCCTTCTTGCGAGATGAGCTGACGGCCACCGCTCTGCAAAAACGGGGCCTCCGGGCTTTCTACCTGGGCAACCCGATGATGGATGACCTGGAGCCGCGGGGAGAATTGCCTTTGGATCCCGACCGGCCCGCGGTGCTGCTGCTGCCGGGATCCCGCCCGCCGGAAGCCTACCGCAACTGGGCCTTGATGATGCAGGTGGTAGAGCAACTGCCGCCGGAAATCCAAGTTTACGCCGCCCTCAGCCCTAACCTGGAGCGGAACCCCCTTCAAGAGCGGATCCCTGCTCGACGCCGCGACCTGCTCCTGGTGTGGGGAGATTTTGGCACCTGTGCTCACCGGGCAACAGCGGTGCTGGCCATGGCGGGGACGGCCACGGAACAATGCGTGGGCCTAGGGAAGCCGGTGGTCACCCTGCCGGGGGAGGGGCCGCAATTTACCCCCCGCTTTGCCGAAGCTCAAACCCGTCTCCTGGGATCCGCAGTCCACCTCACTTCACCCCAGCAGGCCCCTGCCGTGCTCTGCCGGATTCTGAGCCGCCTGGCCAGCGATCCCGCTTACGCCGACCAACTGCGAGCCCACGGGCAGCGGCGTATGGGATCCCCTGGCGCTGCTCAGCGCATTGCCGCCCAGATTAAAGCCTGGCTCCCCAACCCCGCTGGCTAAGTCCGCCCCACCTTCTCCATCAAGTCGTCCAGTTCGCTGTAGTCCGGCAGAGTCGTGTCGATGGCCTGCCCCTGACGCAACACCACCCGGTCATGTTGGGGTCGCGAGAGCAGCTCGTCAAAGCCACGTCCCTTGAACAGCACCAGATCTGCCGGCAAGCCCACCCCAATTTGCCCTCGCTCGGTCAAGCCCATGATGCGGGCAGGGGTGGTGGTGATGGCCTGGGGCCAATCCCCATAGGGGGTATCCAGGTGCAGGATGCGGGTGGACTCCCGAAACACTTCTAGGCCATCGTGATCTCCAAAGCCGTAGAAGGGATCCCGGCAGTTGTCGCTGGCGATCATCACCGGCACGCCCAAGGCTTTGAGCTCGTGCAGCAGCGTCACCCCCCGCCAGCGGGGCGTGTGGCCGGGGCGGCGGTCTTGCAAATAGAGATTGCACAGGGGCAGGCTGACCACGGCAATTCCCGCCTCTCTGACCAAGGCCATAGTCTTGTGGGCCACCTCCGGCGGTTGCACGGCCAGGCTACAGCAATGGCCACACACCACCTGATGGGGAAAATCGTTGCGCAAGGCCGCCGCTGCTACGTGTCTCAATGTGAGGGATCCCGGATCATCCGTCTCATCCGTATGAAAGTCCAGAGCCAAGCCCCGCTCCTTGGCCAGGGCAAACACCCGATCCAATTGCCGATCCAGCTCTGGCCCCATCGTCACCACCCCACCCAGGAGCCCGCCCAGCTCTGCCACCTTGTCTGCCAGCTTCTCCCCTGCGGGGGTGAGAAAGAAGTCTAGGTCCACCAGCGTTACTGCTTGCAGCTCCAGTCTGCCCGCCCACTCTCGGCGCAACTGGACAAACACCTCCCAGTTGGCCCCCATAACCTGAGGATTCTCACAGACCAGATGGGTGCGCACTGCCTGGGATCCATGGGCATAGCTGCAGCGCAAACCAAAGCTGAAGCGACGGTAGAGATCCTCCCGAAACTGCTCCGGATCCCCGTCATAGGCTTGCTTCATCTTCACCCAATCTTCCTGGCCGGCCTGCCTCGCCCCGGCAAAGGTACCATCGGGATTGGGGGTGCGCGGCCACACATGCCCCTTGTCCAGGTGGGTATGGATGTCCACAAAACACGGCCACACTTGGCCCCGCCTTAGATCCACGCCGGGGATCCCCTGGGGCGGGATCCCTGTTGCCAGCCGAATTTGGCGGATCTGCCCCCCTTCGATTTCCAGATCCAGCAACACCAGGTTATCGCGGTTGGGAACAGCTCCTGGCACCGCCTCCTTCAGTACCGACAGGGGAACCTGAGCATTCAGCAGCCAGTAGTGGGCAACGCCGGGGATCTGCATGGCGGGCAACGAAAAAAGCAGCTCTCCATCGTAAAGGGATCCCGGCCTATCCAGATGAATCCAGTGCTACAGCAGCTAGGCAAACTGGCCCACCACCTGCATGGCAAAACTGAGCAAAATGAAGGCCAGCCAGGGGGAAAAGTCCAAGCCGCCGATGGGGGGGATGAGGCCGCGGAAGAGGTTGAGATAGGGATCCGTGAGCTGGCTGAGCACCGACAGAATGGGGTTAGACCAGTTCAGTTGCGGGAACCAGCTCAGCAAAATCCGCACAATCAACAGCGCGTTGTAAATGACGATGAACTGGTAAAGGGAGCGAAACAGCAAAGACGCGGCACTGCCGTAGACCAGCCCCAGAGAGAGGCCGTCTGTCCAAGGGAGAGGGAGCAACAAAGGGCTGAGCATCATGGTTAGAAACAGCGAGGGAACAACTCTTCAACAACTTAAGCGCTGTCGGCAGAGGCAGACCTGATCCAGGAGAGCAACTCAGCCGAGAGGCGAGAACGCTGGCACTCCCCAGAGGAGAAAGCCAGTGCCGCCTCTAGTTTGGCATGGACAGGGGTCCCCTGCTTAAGGCTTTTCCTCGACAGCGCTAGAAGATATCTCCTTGACGAGCAGTTGTGCGCGGGTGGCCTGGATCGCCTCGTTCAACTCGGCAATCTTGGCTTCGAGGGTGCGGCGGGCCTGGGCAATCCGCTCTGTTTCCTGTTCCCACTCCCTCCAGTCGCCGGAGCTGGGCACAGCCGGCTCACCCGAGGCTCGGAGGCGCGGTCGTTCAGGAGGGACAGAGGTGCCGTTGAGACGGTCGGGATCCCGGCGCTGGCCTTCGGCGGATCCCTTGCTTAGTCGGGGGGCCAGCACAAAGGCGATCACCCCGCCGATGATCCCGCCCAACACAGCGCCGGCTACCACACCGGCAATGAAGTCGCCTTTCTGATCTGCCACGCTTTTGTCCAGCTCACCAAACTTAAGCTATCTTTTTCCGTTTTACCTTTCCTGTCCCACTCCCGCCAGCCAATTCGGCCAGGGCTGGGGAAGTCGCCAGGGGCTGAGCCGCTCCAGGTGGGCCTGCACCTGTTCCCTCAACTCGGCCAAAGTATGTTGCAGATCGCTGGTTGAGGGCAGGGATCCCAGTGCCGCCTGCCAGAGGTGAGTTGGAGACAAGTCGGGGCTGATCACATGCCACAGCCGCTGCAGCTCCTCAAAGTGAAGGCGGTCATCTTCCGTGAGAGAAAGCACCAACTGGCGGCGCAGTTCACGGGCCTCCTCCGACATCAGGTAGCGCAAACCCATGCGGGCGGTGGGTACCCAATCCAGCCCCCCATCGCTGCGGGCAATTTGGATCAGGTTCTCCAAGCGGTTCCAGCGGAACTTGCCATCTTTAATTAGCACTTGCAGCAGCCGCTGGCGAATGCGGGGCGATTCGTCCGTCAGCAGGCGCTTGGCCACATAGGGATAGGCCACGCCGACAATGCGAAACTGCGGATAGAGGCTGAGGGCCACCCCCTCTTGGGTAACCAAAGAGCGGATGACCAACGCAAAGTGGGAGGGCACCTGAAAGGGGTAGCGGTACATCAAATCGGAGAACTGGTCGGTGGCGGTTTTGAAGTTAAAGTTGCCCACCTCCTGGTTCAACACATCCGCCAACACCGTCTCCAAAGCAGGGATCAGCTCTTGACGGTTGACATCCGGCTGTAAAAAGCCCAAGTGAATAAAATCGTCGATCAAGGCGTCGTAGTCGCGATCCACCAGGTGAACCAGCGCGTCCACCAGGTACTCCTTCATTTCTTCGGTGAGCTGATCCATCATGCCAAAGTCGATGTAGGCCAGGCGGCCATCGGGGAGGGCAAACAGGTTGCCCGGATGGGGATCGGCGTGGAAAAAGCCGTATTCCAGCAACTGCTTCAGTCCGGCCACCACGCCGATGCGCACCAGTTGTTTCACCTCCAAGTTGGCCGCCCGAATGCGCTCCACATCGGTGAGCTTGATGCCGTCAATCCACTCCAGGGTCAACACCCGGCGGGTGCTGTAGGCCCAAAAGATGCGCGGCACATACACATCGGGATCGCCGCGAAAGTATTCGGCAAAGCGCTCGCAGTTCCGTCCCTCCTGCAGGTAGTCGATCTCCTCAAACAGCTTGCGACCAAACTCATCCACCACCGCCGTCAAGGTGTTGCCCAGGTTCAGGGGCAGCCAAGGCCCCAGCCAGGTGGAGGCCCAGCGGATGAGGTACAGATCCAGGCTCAGCCGCTCCCGCAGGTGGGGCCGTTGCACCTTCACCGCCACCCATTCGCCACTGTGCAGTTGCGCTTTGTAAACTTGGCCCAAGCTGGCGGCAGCCACCGGCTCGGGCGAGATCTGGGCGTAGATCTCGGTGATCGGACGGCCCAACTCTGACTCAATGCGGGCAAACGCCTCCTGGGAAGGAAAGCTGGGCAATTGATCCTGCAGCTTGGTGAGCTCTTCCAAGTAGTCTTTGCGCACCAAGTCCGGTCGCGTCGAGAGGGCCTGCCCCACCTTGATGAAGGTAGGCCCTAGGTCAGTGAGCAGCTTGCGCAACTGCTCTGCCCGCTGGGGCACTTTGCGATCGCCCTGTCCCCAAAGCTGATCCCAGCGTAGACAGAGAACAAACCAGAGGAGGGGCCAGAGAATGGCCAGCGCCCGACCCATCACCCGGAGCAGGCGCCAGCGGTAGTAACGAGTGATGAATTGCGGATCGTAAACTTCTAGGTCGGCAATGGAGGAAATCCTGTTAACCACGCTCAAGGGATCTCACAATCTGTTTTTAAAGCTCTTAATATCTATCGTAATCTATCGTAATGGCAAAAGCCTCTTGTTTTCTCTTATCTTGCTTAACAGCGCCTCCTCAGCGTTCGCCAGCCAGGTTCTCGGCCAAAGCCGGCTTCCCCCGATCAAATGACGGTGTTGTCCGGGATCACCGAGTCCTTGATGATGGTGACGATGCCGTTGCTGATCCAGATCCCTTCCTCTTCCCGCTGCGCTTCGCTGACGTGATCCTTGTTGAGGATGCGGACATTGCGCCCGATGCGGGCGTTTTTGTCCACGATGGCGTTGACGATGTGGGAGTTGGCGCCGATGCCCACCGGTGGGATCCCAGCCTCCAGCTTGGCCTGCCGCTCTTCTGCCGACTCGTAGTAATCGGCCCCCATGACCAGGGTATTCTCTACAATGGTATTGGCCTCCAGGCGGCTGCGAATGCCGATGATGGAATTGCGAATTTGAGCATTTTTGATGATGCAACCGTCGGCAATCATGGAGTTGACGATCTGGGAATCGAGGATTTTGTTGGGGGGCAAAAAGCGTGGGCGGGTGTAGATGGGCATTTCGCTGTCAAAGAAGCTGAAGGGAGGGTTGGGCTGCTGCACCAGCGCCAGGTTGGCTCGATAAAAAGCCTCGATGGTGCCGATGTCCTCCCAGTAGCCCTTGAACGGGTAGGCCTGCAGATGGTACTTGCCGATGGCTGACGGCAGCACCTCTTTGCCGAAGTCGGTGTGCTCCTTCACCTTCAGCATCTCGATGAGGGCCTCCCGCCTGAATACATAGATGCCCATCGAGGCGATGTAGGGCTTGGCTTTGGCCTCTTCCGGGCTGAGGCCGAGGGCTTGGGTATCCACCTGACAGGCTTTCAGCAGCTCCCCTTGCGGCTTTTCTTTGAAATCGACGATCCGTCCATCGGCGTCGATCTTGAGCAAGCCAAAACCCGAAGCCACTTTTTCTTCGCAGGGGAGCACCGCCAGCGTCACATCGGCTCCGGTTTGCCGGTGATAGTGAATAAAGGGGCGGTAGTCCATGCGGTAGAGGTGATCCCCCGATAGGATGAGGAAGTCCCGCGGCTTCCAGGAGTCCATCAGCCAGAGATATTGGCGCACAGCGTCGGCGGTGCCCTGAAACCAATCCGGGTTATCGGGCGTCTGTTGGGCCGCTAAAATATCCACAAAGCCGCCTGTGAAGGGAGACATGCGGTAGGTGTTGATGATGTGGCGGTTGAGGGAGGCGGAGTTGAACTGGGTGAGGACGTAGATTTTATCAATATCAGAATTGATGCAGTTGCTGACCGGGATGTCGATGAGGCGATACTTGCCTGCCAGAGGCACAGCAGGTTTAGCACGGCGCTTGGTCAGGGGATAAAGTCGGGTGCCACGCCCACCGCCCAGGATAATCGCCAGTACATCGCGCATGGTTGTCCTCCACCAGGCTACACCCAATAGCATAGACTGCTGCGGCGGCACCTGACCCAATCTGGCCAAGGGGAATCGGGAAATCGGAAGCGCCTGAAACAAACCCTGGGGAAGCTGATGGCACGCGTCCTGGCTTTTACCAACAACAAAGGGGGCACCGGCAAGTCCACCCTCTGCGTCCACGCGGCTCAGTTAACGGCTCAACGGGGCTACCGAGTTCTGCTCATCGATCTCACCTCCCAAGCCACCGCCAGCAGCCTTTACCTGGAAGAGGCCGGATCCCTGCCCCCCGAGGAAACGGTTTGGGCCAGCCTGCACCCGCAGTACCGACGTCCTTTGGAAGAGGTGATCTATTGCACCGACAAGGGGGTGGATGTGGCGCCCTCCCACAGCACCATGGCGGAAGTGGCGGCCCAACTGGCGGCTGCTGGCGACTCCGGGCAAGACCTGTTGCAGCATCAGCTCGCTCCCCTGCTGCCGGATTACGACTTTGTCTTTCTCGATACGCCAGGGGAACTGAACGCCCTCACTGCCAACGCCCTGCGGGCGGCCCGGCGCGTGTTGATCCCGACACGGCTCAACCGCGTCGACTTCTCTTGTACAGAGGTGACCCTGCGCTATGTCGAGTCCCTGAAGGGCGAGTTGAGCCAAGTCCGCGCCATCTTGACCATGCTGGACGACCGCTACTTGCCAGGGGGCATCTGGTCCGGATCCCATACCGGGCAATTGTATGTGCAAGCGCAACAGATTTTTGCGGATGTGCTTTCACCCGTTACCATTCCAGATAGCAGCGATTTGCGCACCGCTTTTGACTACGGCTTGACGGTCATGGACTATCGGCCTGGCTCGGTGGTGTGTCAGCGATTGGAGCAGTTTGTCGAACATGAGGTGCTCTTGTGACTGGATCGGACCGTAGCCTCTTTCCTTCTTCGGGAGAAACTTCCCGCACTCGGCGCAAGGCCAGTGCTAAAACCAGTTCAGAGCCCACCCCTGCTACTCCCACGGGCGAGGAGCCGACAACGATGTCTTCTCAGTCTCCTACAGAACCAGCCCCAGAATCGCCGGACCTTGAAACCCTCAAAAGCCAACTGGCCGAAGCTCAACAACTTTTGCAGGACTACCAAAACAAAGTCTCTGCCCTGCAAGCTCAGCTACAGCAAGTCACTGCCCACCGCGACGAATTGCAGAAGGCGCTGGCCCAGTTACAGGCGGTGGCCGAGGAGCGGGCCAAGACCATTCAGGAACTGCAAAGCCGCCGAGGGCAAGTCGCACCTTTACCCAAGCCGCAACCCCAGCCTTCGCCTCTGCACGCGCAAAAGAAGATCATGAATCGGCCCATCTTTGACAACGTGTCGCCCACCGACGAAGATATGCCCCCCTACATGCTGGACTAGGCAGTTGGTACTAGTCTGGATTGCGCCGGAGGAAAGGAGGGTGTAGGGTTAGGGATCCCTGTCTGCTCGGTTGCCGTTCCGGTCTGCACGCTATGACTCCATCCCAGGCGAAGATGACTGTTTCTGGCGATGCCATTCCGCCCCACGGGGGCACCTTGGTCAACCGCATTGCCTCCCCTGAGCAGGCGCAGGAGCTGCGCTCCAAAGCTGAACACTGCCCCATCCTCCACCTCGACGAGCGGGCCCAGTCGGATCTGGAGATGATCGCCATCGGGGGCTTCAGCCCGCTCACCGGCTTCATGGGGCGGGAAGATTACCAGTCGGTTCTGGAGACGATGCACCTGGCCAACGGCCTGGCTTGGTCGCTGCCGGTAACGCTGCCGGTCTCTGCCGAGATAGCTGCCGATCTCAAGGAAGGGCAGACCATTGCCTTGGCCAATGCCGAGGGCAGGCTCTTGGGCCTGTTGGAATTGACCGAGAAGTTCACCTACGACAAAACCCGCGAAGCGCAGCAGGTCTACCGCACTACCGATGAGCAGCATCCGGGGGTAAAGGTGCTCTACGAGCAGGGATCCGTCTATTTGGCCGGCCCCGTCACCCTCCTGCAGCGGGATCCCCACCCTCTTTTTCCGGCCTACCAGATTGACCCGGCCCAATCGCGGCAACTGTTTCGGGAAAGAGGCTGGAAAACCATTGTCGGCTTTCAAACCCGCAACCCCATCCACCGCGCCCACGAGTACATTCAAAAGTGCGCTCTGGAAATCGTGGACGGGCTGTTTCTCCACCCGCTGGTGGGGGCTACCAAAAGCGACGACATCCCCGCCGAGGTGCGCATGCGCTGCTACGAGGTGCTGATCGAAAAGTACTTCCCCAAGGAGCGGGTGATCTTGGCCATCAATCCTGCGTCGATGCGCTACGCCGGCCCGCGCGAGGCCATCTTCCACGCCCTCGTTCGCAAAAACTACGGCTGCACCCATTTTATTGTGGGCCGGGATCACGCCGGGGTGGGCAACTACTACGGCCCTTATGATGCCCAGCACATTTTCGATGAGTTCCGTCCCGAGGAACTGGGCATCATCCCCCTCAAGTTTGAACATGCCTTCTATTGCACCGTCACCGGCACCATGGCCACGGCCAAGACCAGCCCCAGCCAGCCCCACCAGCGCATCCACCTCTCGGGCACCAAGGTGCGGGAAATGCTGCGCCGCGGTGAAGTGCCCCCGCCGGAGTTTTCTCGACCAGAAGTGGCCCGGCTGCTGGCCGAAGCCATGCGAGAGCGGGGTTAACCCTGGGAATCTCCCTAAGTGGCAGTCAAAAAGGGCCTGGGACAGACCAGACCCTCTGTATTGAAAGTTGTATTGAAAGTTGAACTTGAACCAGATTCCAGTCGAGTATCAGGCCGGCTCCGCTAGATTGATTGTCGGGTTGCGGTCGAAGAAGCCCCAAGGTACCAGCCTAAAGCCCGTTCTGTGTACAGGCATCACCGGCCAATCCTCTGGGCGCGGCACATGGGAAACGCCCAAGGAATACCAAACCACCAGATCCTCCCCTTCTAGAGGTTGGTCGTCGCTCACCCACTTCGGCAATCCTTCTCCAGGCCCGCTTTGGTTGGGATAAGGGCCAGCAGCATACAGTTCGCCGGGCTGGTAGTGGGTAGCCCAGAAGTGGTGGGTGGCAAATCCGGCCCGCTCCCGCACGTTGGATCCCTCGACCGGCAGGAACATGGCATTGGGGCCGGGCATGAGGGCGTAGCCGGTAGGAGCGCCGAGGGCGTTGGTCTTGCTGCTGGAGACGATGACCCACTTACGGCTGCTGGCCATGTTCAAGTCCCGTACGGCCTCTTTTTCGCTGAGCAAATGCTTCTCCTCCATGATGAAGGCGTTGCCTGCCGGGTTGTCGGGGCTTTGGGGCAGGGGCTTGAGGTTCATCTCGATAACGGCATTGTCGGTGCCATCCACATCCATATCCAGCCGGAAGCTGAAGTAGTGCTGGTGGTTGGTACCGCCCACATTGGGTGCCATCAGGGGGGCAAAGGGATCCGCGTCAGCAGTCGTCACAGCATCTGTACCCTTGGCCAAGACGATTCCGGTCAGATCTGCCTGCACTTCAAAGGTGCCATCCTGGTGAAACACCCAGCTAATGCCGTAGTCGTAATTGCCGATGGCAGCGGTCATGGTCATGACCAACTCACGGCTGCGGCGCACATCGTTGCGCTTTGTGTTGTACTCGTAGTGCTTCCAGAGCATGCCGTTATCCCGCTCGTAGAGGCCAATCACCCCCGGCATCACGTAGGGCTCCCCATCGTTGTCGGCAAAGACGGCATCCAGCAACAGGCCGTTCTCCGGTACCTCCTTGCCCAGCTCCATGGTGTTGGCGAGCAAGCCAAAGTTGTATTCCCCCACATCAAAGGCGTTGCGGAAATACCAGGTTTCATCGGGATCCCCGTAGGGCACCACCATCTCCGAGAGGCTCACCCGGTAGAACACAGGCCGTTCTTCTTCTCCCTCTTGGTAGCGAGCAGTGTAGAGCACCAATCCCTCGCGCGGGTGCATCAGGTAGCGGAACTTCCAGCCTTGCCAGGTGATCTCGTTACCCTTGATGTCGTAGCTGGCGCCCTCGGGGTGGGTAATTTTTAGAGGTTTGGGGGCGGGGCGAACGCTGCCCAGAGAAGCGAGGTCGTAGTCAAAGCTCTCTTTGGAGAAGGCCACAAGGGTGTCATCGTCGATCAGCTTTGAGACTTTTCCCGTGTTCAGGTTCACAGTGGCCAAAACCCCTTCAATGGGGGCACCGTAGTAGTTCCAGTTGTCGCCTTTGTAGTAAGAAATGGCGCGACAGAAGCGATTTCCGGAGGCTTTTTCCTCTTCGCTCAAGTTGCCCGGCGCCCAACAATCCACAGCCACGCGGTCGAAATCGGTGATCCCCCGCTTGCGCATTGCCTCTTGCCAGCCGGGATCCGCCTTCACCACTTCTGCGGCCAACCCAAACTCGCTGCTCACCATCGCCGGTTGCACACCGGTCACTTCCGTCCAGCTAACCAGCTTGTTTTCCATCAGGTCGACAATGGCTTCGTGGGTGCGGTTGGCCTTCGGTTCGTAAACGATGGCAAAAGCTTCTCGGCGAAAGGGATCCCCCGGCTGAAAGCTGAGCACCTCGGCTTTGTCGGGCTCCCGCAGATCGATCAGCACAAAGGTGGCATCCTCGGCCAAGTTCTCGGCCTTGCGGATAACGCTGGCCGTCATTTTAATTTCCTCGGCAGTCAGGGGATCCAGCGGGTGAGAGGCCTTGGGGGATCCCGGCGAACTGGCGATGGTCAGAGCTACAATACCGACGCCAAATACAACTGTGATAACCAATATCTTTAGCCAACGTGGCCACTGCCGCCCAATGTTCAACATGGATAAACCTCCTTTTGGGTATGCGGATGGGGTGAGGATTGCCGGCCAAGCCCACCCCTCTAAAGTGGCCTCATCCAAGCATATGGACGGGGTTACAAGTGCATCCAACGCTACCAAGTCCGCTGCCGGCCTCTGCCTTATCCCATAAAAAACCCCACGCCAAAGGCATGGGGAGAATGCATGACGGGAATCCGGCTCTCCTACACCCTGAGGTCAAAAAGCCCTGAATAGGTGGCAACAGCCCTCATCCCGCTTCAAACCGGAGTTGTTCGGGATCCACATAATAGCAGCGGGCATTGTCAACACAGATCAACGCCCAGCCATTTTGGTCAACATCGACCAACGTATACTCGGATTGAGGGATGAAGTGGCCCTGGTGGTTGCGGGTCTCGCCTTTAACCCAAACGGTCTGACGGTTCATCTTCAAGTTCCTCCAATTTACAGTCAAAGAAAATCAAAAGCAGAACTCAATTTCAATGCAAGTCGATGCAAGAAGTGTCACACCAAACAGAAACCCTTGCATCTCCTCAAAGCCCAACAAATCCACAGGCTTGCGTGGGATGCAAGCTAACTCACAGCGGTGCCTGAATACCGTCTTGCGATTTGGTAAGAGAAGTCTAGCACCAACTCTATGAGAATATTGTTAAAAGTTGCGGATTAAGTTGACAAGCTCTAGATTTTCCTAAATTCTTGTTGCAAAATCGGGTTAAGCCTGCTTAACCTGCTTGGTCTACTTCAAATAGCCATTGGTGCATCTTGCTCAACTGAGGCCAATTGGGACGGCGGTTCCCTCCCTCTGCCAAGTTAGATTTGACCCCCTCGATCTGCTCGGGATCCCGCGCCAAGATTTGCTTGATGATCTCCACCTGCTGGCGTACCCCTGTTTTTTTCAGCTCCAGCATCGCCAAAGTCAAGTTCACCCGCGGCTGGGCGTCCACCGGGTCTAGCTTCACAGCAGTTTGGGCAGCTTTCAGGGCTTTTTCCGCTTGCCCCTCCAAAAGATAGAGCCAGGACAAGCAAGTCCAGGCTGCTGCCGCCTTCGGGGATCCCTTACAAATGGCCTCGAAGGAAGGGATCAGCGTCTTGGCCGCTTCCCCCGCCTCGTAGCGCCGGATCCCTTCCTGAAACAATTCTTCAATGGCTGCGCTCATCGTTCTCAACTCGGCATAATGACGTATTGACAAGTGCACTACTTTATGGGTGTAAGGCTGCTCTTGCCTGTTCGCTCATCTGTTGTAGCGCACCGGTGTCGGGGAGAGGGATCCCTTCCCCTTCAGCAAGCCATAGCCAGTACTCGATGTTGCCGGCAGGGCCAGTGATAGGCGACCACGTATAGCCCTGCACCCGCCAACCGCGACTCACTGCCGCCTGCATCACCGTCTGGAGCACGCGAGCGTGGATAGCCGGATCCCGCACTACCCCCCTTTTGCCCACCTGGCCTCGGCCCGCCTCAAACTGCGGCTTGACTAGCAGCAAGGCTTCCCGCGGCGAGCGCAACAGTTTCCACAGAGGATCCAACACCTTAGTCAGGGAAATAAAGGAGAGATCCACCACTGCCAGATCCGGCCAGTTGGGAGTGGGCACCTCGGTTCCGTAGAGATCGGCTGGCTGAAGATAGCGCAAGTTGGTCCGTTCCCTAAGGATTACCCGCGGGTCAGTTCGCAAAGACCAGGCCAATTGGCCATAGCCCACATCCACCCCATAGACCCGCTGCGCCCCTCGTCGCAGGAGGCAATCGGTGAAGCCCCCAGTGGAGATGCCAGCATCCAAACAGATGCGACCCTGGACTTGAATGGGAAAAGCTTGCAGTGCCCCCTGAAGCTTTTCTCCTCCTCGCGAGACAAAAGCAGACTTGGCCTGGATGTGGACTACAGGATCTCCGCTTACCCACGTCCCGGCTTTTTCCGCCCGTACTCCGTTGAGGAAGACTTCTCCCGCCAAGATAGCCCGCTGCGCCTGCTGGCGCGAAGAAAAATATCCTCGCTCCACCAGCCAGGTATCCAGGCGGACTCGATCGGCCATGCCCTAGCCACTGGCCTTCCACTCCATCAAGATAGACGACCGGGATCCCTTCTGTCAGCCGCGACTTAGCCAAAGCGCCCGCTCACATACTCTTCCGTCTCGCGGTTGGCGGGAGAGTTGAAGATCTTCTCGGTGCGGTCAAACTCTACCATTCGTCCGTAGCGGATCCCTCTCTCGTCAAGTTCAGTGTTGAAGAAGGCAGTGAAGTCGGACACGCGAGCTGCCTGCTGCATGTTGTGGGTGACGATGATGATCGTGTAGCGACGGCCCAATTCCTTAAGCAGCTCCTCAATGCGCAGCGTAGAAATAGGATCCAGCGAGGCGCAAGGCTCGTCCATTAGAATTACCTCCGGCTGAATGGCCAGGGTGCGGGCAATGCAGAGGCGCTGCTGTTGTCCACCGGAGAGGGAAAGGGCGCTCATCCTCAACTTATCTTTCACCTCATCCCAGAGAACGGCCTGGCGCAGTGCCCGCTCCACGAGCTCGTCCAGATCCCCCTGGTAGCCATTAATCCGGGGCCCAAAGGCAATGTTGTCGTAGATGGATTTGGGGAAGGGGTTGGGCTTCTGAAACACTAGGCCAACCCGCCGCCGCACCTCAGAGGGATCCACATCCGGGTCGTAGATGTTTTTCCCGTGGAAGATAACGGAGCCTTCTACCCTTGCCCCTGGGATTAAGTCATTCATGCGGTTGAAGCAGCGCAAAATAGTGCTCTTGCCGCAACCTGAGGGTCCAATAAAGGCTGTGATGTGATTTTTCGGGATCTTCAGGGAAACCTGCTTAACCGCCAGGTGGGAGCCGTAGTAGACGCTCAGATCCCGCGTCTCTATTTCAACCTCCAACCGGGTGGATTGCTCAGGAGAGCCCGACTTGTCAGAGAGTGGAGAGCGCATAGGCGTGTTGAAAAGAAGATAACGTCACTGCAAGGCTTAGATAGTGATGACTTCTTGGCGACGACTCACAAGGAGCCGGAAACTGACGGTGGTAATCAGGACCAAAATCACCAGAGCCAAAGCCCCTCCCCAGGCAAGCTTCTGCTGGTTTTCAAAGGGGACAAGGGCAAAGTTGTAGATCAACACAGCCAGCGAGGCCACTGGCTTCAACAAACCGCTGGGCCAGAGAAAGCTAAACAAAGCCGTGAAGATCAGGGGCGCCGTCTCACCTGCAGCGCGGGCAATGGCCAACGTCACCCCCGTCAGGATCACCGGCAGAGCCGCTGGCAACACCACGCGAAACACCGTCTGCACTCGCGAAGCCCCCAACGCATAGGCAGCAGCCCGCGTATCGGCCGGCACCAGGCGCAGCGCCTCTTCACTGGACAAAATGATGATAGGCAGGGTCAGCACCGATAGAGCCATCCCGCCGGCAAGGGCCGAGAAGGTTTTGGAGGAAAGCACCAGCACCCCATAGGCAAACACCCCGGCAATGATGGAGGGAACCCCCGTCAACACCTTGATAATGAAGCGCAGAAAGGAGGCCGTGGGGCTGTTTTTGCCAAACTCCGAGAGATAGATGGCTGCGAATAGACCAATGGGGAATGTGATGGAGATAGCAATCGACACCACAATAATCGTCCCCAGCACCGCATTGCCAAATCCGCCCACCTGATCGCCCGGAGGAGGGGGAAGCTGGGTCAGCGTCTGCCAGTTCAGGCGCTCGATGCCCCTGGTGAAAACGTAGTAGAGGATGAGAGCCAGCACAAAAATGGCGAAGATGCTGGAGATAGTTGTCAGCGCTGTCATTCCTACATCCAAGAAGATGCGCTGCCAGGGCTTCGCTCTGCGCTTAAACAAATTGCCTTGCTCTACCGCCTGCACTTGCGCTGTCATGTTCCTCTACTCCCACGAAGCTGTTAGCGCAAACTTGACACGGCGTATCATCAGCTCCGCCGCAATGTTAACCACCAGAGTGATGGCTAACAGAATCAAGGCCAAATACATAAGTGCTGCAACCTGCTCGGGGCCCGCTTCCGCAAACTCGTTGGCCAATAGGGCTGGGATGTTGCTGGCAGGAGCCAGAAGCGAGATGCTAATGCCGCGGGCATTCCCAATCAGCATCGCTACTGCCATCGTCTCCCCCATGGCGCGTCCCAAACCCAAAACCACCGCTCCCAGGAGGCCGCCAATTGCTGCCGGCAGCACGACACCAAAGATGGCTTCCCAGCGAGTGGCTCCCATCGCATAGGCAGCCGCCCGCAACTCTGGCGGAACGGACACCAGCATTTCCCTGGCGATGGCAGTAATGATGGGGATGATCATGATCCCCAAGACAACCCCCGATGTCAACATCCCAGGCCCTACTGGTGGTGTGCTGAAAATGGGCAGCCAGTTGAAGTGCTGGAACAAAAACATCTGTATAGGGCGGAAGAAGGGGATGAAGATAAACAACCCCCAAATGCCGTAGACCACACTGGGAATGGCTGCCAGCAGCTCCACCACGATGATCAAGGCTGTGCGCAAAGGCTTGGGCAAAAAGTCCTCGCTCAAAAAGATGGAGATGCCAAAGCTTAAGGGAACGCCCACGATCAGAGCAATCAGAGAAGTTACCAGCGTGCCGTAGATCTGGGGCCAAGCACTGTAAATGTTCTCAACAGGATCCCAGGTGGTGCCCCAGAAAAAGCCCAGCCCGAACTTCCGAATGGCAGGTAGCGCCTGAATCCCAATCTCCAGGGCAATCCACAACAGTAGGAAAGCCGAGAAAAAGACGGCGATCCGCGTTGCCCAAATGAATAGCCAGTCGCGCCGGCGCTGGAAGACGGGCCGGGGCCGAAATAGAGAACTGCTCTCCGAAAAGGTAGTGGTCATCTGCTGGGTAGGGGGTACAAACCTCTACGGAGTGATTTTTTCCAGGGCAGCCAGAGCTTTCTTCCGCGTTTCCTCCGGCAAAGGCACATAGCCCAGCGGCTCCGCAAAGGATTGCCCTTCGGTGAGGGCGTAGCGAAGAAACTCTTTGACAGCCTTGGAGGTTTCAGCTTTGGGGTAGACTTGGTAAGCCAAGATCCACGTGTAGCCCACAATGGGGTAGGAGTCTTCCCCTTCGGGATCTGGGTCAACCCCCAGCAGCCGCTCGTCGAGCTTGATTCTCGCCAGCGCTGCCTGCTCCGTCTCAACTTTGGGGACGACGAACTTGCCTGCCCGGTTTTCCAGGCGAGCGAAATTTAGGTTGTTGAGCTTAGCAAAGCCGTACTCCACATAGCCGATTGAGCCAGGAATCTGCTTGATTTGTTCAGAAACGCCTTCGTTACCGCGAGCTCCCACGCCAGTTGGCCAGTTCACGGAAGAGCCACGGCCCACTTTTTGCCGCCATTCGGGGCTAATGGCGTTGAGGTGGGTGGTAAAGATGTCGGTGGTGCCACTGCCATCAGAGCGGTGCACAACAGTAATCGGCATATCTGGGAAAGTCACCCCTGGGTTAAGGCCAGCCAGCAGCGGATCGTTCCACTTCTTGATCTTGCCCAGGAAGATATTGGCCAGCGCCAGGCGAGAGAGGCGAATTTCAGGACCTACGCCGGGGACGTTATAGGCTGCCACCAATGCCCCGCCCACCATAGGCACGGCCACCATGCCCTTGGGAGGGTTGGCTTCACCCTCAATCTTGCTAATCTCCTCAGGACGCGGCACGCTATCACTGGCGCCGAAGTCGACGGTGCGGGCCACAAATTGCTGACGGCCAGCGCCGCTCCCCACCGATTGGTAGTTGACTTGGATGTTGGGGTTTTTCTTGCCAAATTCTTGGGCCCACGTTTGGTAGAGGGGGGCCGGGAAGGTAGCTCCAGCGCCGTTGATGGTTATCGTCTTCTGCTGGGCAAACACTCGCTGCCAGCCGGCCTGACTTGCCGCAAAACCAGCAGCAACTGCCGACAAGGACTTGAGGAAAGAACGACGACTCAAGGAATGCGACATCAGCATACAGAGATCTCTCCACTGAAGAGCGTGTCCTAGCCCAGGTCAAAAAGCTGCAACTGTGAAACCTAACTCCAAGAGTTCAGTCCACCGGGCCGAAGAAAGCACAGGATCTCGTTGAGACCGCAGCCTTTGCAACTCGGCCGTTAAGTGTAACGTAAGGTCAACCCTTTTTGGGTTAACAAGAGGTCAAATTCAAGTTATTTCTAGGTTATTTCTAGGCCCAGCAGCCGAGGTCGCGACTGTCGGGCTTAATCAGGGTAGAGACCCCAGGGGGAGGCTGGGGCTGGGCTGACATTGGTCGGGGGAATGCCTAGAATAGAAGACTGTCAAGAGAGTGGGTGCCTTCCTCCTATGGCAAAAGATGTGCAGGTGATGCTGCGCCAGGCGGTTCCTGGGCTCGGCAAGCCGGGAGAGGTGGTGAGTGTCAGGCCGGGCTATGCCCGCAACTACCTTTTCCCGCGGCAGATGGCGGTGCGGCTTACGCCTGGACTTCTCAAGGAGCAGCAGATGCGGCGGGAGCAGGAAGCAGCCCGCAAGCTGGCTGAGAAGCAACAGGCGGAAAACTACAAAAAGGCTTTGGAGACGATTGGCCGTTTTGTCATCCGCAAGAAGGTGGGCGAAAAAGACCTGCTCTTTGGACAGGTAACTGCCAGCGATATTGCCGAGGTGGTGCTGGCTACCAGTGGCCTCGATATCGACCGCCGCAATGTCCTACTCGATGAGGAGATCAAGAAAACGGGGGTTTACCTGGTGCAGGTGAAGTTACACCCCGAGGTTACCGCTACGCTGCGCATTCAGGTCACGCCTGAGTAGAAAAGAGGTTCTGGTTCAGACGGCTATGCCCACTTGGCCCGCTGCGCTAGGGTGTGCAGCCTAGCAGTCGGAGAGCGGGGGAGAGCTTGGTTTTTCTACCCTGGCTGGTGGTGATTAGCGATTACGACCTGACCGGTGGGGATCGGCTTCCGCCTCAGAACATCGAAGCTGAGGAGGAGATCTTGGGCGGCATCCTCCTTGACCCTGAGGCGATGGCGCGGGTGGCGGAGCTCTTGCGGCCTGAGATGTTCTACCTCTCCGCCCACCAGGAGATCTACCGGGCTGCTCTGCAGTTGTACAGCCAGGGCCAGCCCACTGACCTGACCACTGTTTCTGCCTGGTTGGCAGATCACCAGCTCTTGGAGCGGGTGGGAGGAACGGCGGCAATTCGCCGCCTAGTGGAGCAGACGGTTAGCAGTGTCAACATTGACCAGTATGCCCGTCTGGTGGTGGACAAATACATGCGCCGCCGGCTGATTCAAGTCAGCAACACCTTGGCGCGTCTGGCCTACGACACTAGCCAGCCTCTCCCTCAGCTCCTGGATCGAGCCGAGCAAGAGGTGTTCAGCCTCACCCAGGAACGGGTGCAGCGCAGCCTTGTTCCAGCCTCGGAAGTTTTGGTAAACATCTTCTCAGAGTTGGAGGAGAGGTTCCAGAGCGAGGCTCAGATCCCTGGGATCCCGACCAAATTCATTGACCTCGACAACCTGACCCAGGGCTTGCAGCGGTCGGATTTGGTCATCCTAGCCGGCCGTCCCTCGATGGGAAAGACCAGCCTGGCTCTTAACATTGCCCAAAATGTGGCTGCCTACGTCAAGCAACCGGTGGCCATCTTCAGCCTGGAGATGTCGCGGGAGCAACTGGTGCAGCGGCTCTTGGCCAGCGAGGCGCGCATTGATAGTAGCCGTCTGCGATCCGGGCGCATCAGCGAGAATGAGTGGCAACGCCTGGGGCAGGCGATTGGCTTTTTGTCGCAACTGCCTTTGTTTATCGACGACACGCCCAACTGCACGGTTACAGAAATTCGCTCTAAGGCGCGGCGTCTGCAGGTGGAGCAAGGAGGGACGTTGGGGTTGGTGTTGATCGACTACTTGCAGCTAATCCAGGGATCTGAGTCCGACAACCGGGTGCAGGAATTGTCGCGCATTACCCGCGGCCTCAAGGCGCTAGCCAAAGAGCTGATGGTGCCGGTGCTGGTGCTATCTCAGCTCAGCCGGGCAGTGGAGTCGCGCTCAGACAAGCGTCCGCAACTGGCAGATTTGCGGGAGTCGGGTTGTCTAGCCGGCGATACCCGCGTGAGGGACGTGGATCGCGGCAAGATCTGGCGGCTGGAGCAACTGGCAGCCCTGCCGCCTTCAGCAGAACTGCCGCGCCTGCTTAGCCTCAATGGGCGCGGGCGGCTGGTGCCCCAACAGCCAGTGAGGGTATTTTGCAGTGGGCGGCAGCCCACATGTCTTCTAAAAACCCGCCTCAACTTTTCCATTCGTGCCACTGGCAACCACCCTTTCCTAACTCGGGACGGCTGGAAAACCCTCGACGAGCTGCAACTGGAAGAGGAGGTGGCGGTGGTGGTGCAGGAGGGGTTGATCTGGGATCCCGTCGTCTTCATTAGCGAGCCGGGGGAGCCGCAACCGGTTTACGACATCGAGATGCCCCGCCACCACAACTTTGTGGCCAACGGCCTGCTGGTGCACAACAGCATCGAGCAGGATGCCGACGTGGTGATGATGATCTACCGGCCCGAGTACTACGATCCCAACACCAGCGATCGCGGAATTGCGGAGGTAATTGTTGCCAAACACCGCAACGGCCCCACGGGCACGGTGCGCCTTTTGTTTGAAAGCCAGTACACCCAGTTTCGCAACTTGGCGGATCCCTATCGGTGAGCGAAAGCCGCAGCAGAAGTAGATCGGGACTCCTTTCAAGGACAGGTCCGGGGTGCGAGGTGTTAGCCTGAGATTGCCCCCCTACGGCAGGTCGCTGTTGCTGGCTACCTCCCTCTGCCTAAAGCCATATGTTCAAAAGCCTGTTGATCGCCACCGATTGCCGCGATGGACTGCAGCGTTTTGGCAAATGCCTAGAAGAGCTTTACCTGAATGGGATTGAGCGCGTTGCTTTTGTGCATAGCGTTGCTCGGCAGGACGACGACATTGGCCTTCCCGAAGACCTCACCCCCAAAGTGCAGGCGCAACAGGCTCGCTTACAAGAGGTGTTGAGCGCCGTTCCTGCAGGGCTGGAAGTCAAAGTCTTGGTGCAGGCGGGCAAGGCGGTGGATCTGATTTTAAGAGGGATCCAAACCTGCAGCTCCGACTTGCTAATCACAGGCATGGGGATCCACAATCTGCTCACCGAAAAACTGTTTGGAAGCACCACCTTGGAGCTGCTGCCGAAGCTGACCATCCCGGTAATGGTGATGCGTCCGCAACTCATCGCCGCCTTTACTCTGGAAGAATTGCGCCTGCGCAGCCGCCACCTATTTCGCTCCCTCCTAGTGCCTTTTGACTTTGAGGAGCCCCGCCGGCAGCTCCTCAGCCGTCTTGGCCAACTGCTGCCAGGAACTTCCCAGTGTCAGGCCATTACGCTGCTCTATGTGGTGGATCCCAGCGCCCGCCGCAACCAGGGATCGCCGGCAGAAGAGCTCAAGCGCAGGGCCGAGGCCGACTTGGCCCGGTTAGTCGAACCGCTGGTCGAGCAGGTAAAACCGGTGCAGTTGCGGGCCTTGGTGCGGGTGGGATCCCCGCTTCAGGAAATCCTAGCCACCGCTGCTGAGGAGGACATGACCGCCATTGCCACCGCCTCGCCGCGGGTGGGCAGCTTCTGGGAGTGGTCGGTTCGCAGCCTCACTGGCGAGATCCTGCGGCAAAGTTGGCATCCGGTGTTGTTTTTCCCGCGCGGGTCTTTGGCCTAGTAGAGCCGCTCCATCCCCTTGCTATGCCCGACCCAACCCAAACCTTGTGGGAACTGTTCCAAGCGGTGGCCCAAGGGCAGCTCTCTGCCGAGCAAGCCCTGCAGGCCTGTCGCTTTTTGCCCTTCGAGGAGGTAGGAGACTTCGCCCATGTGGATCACCACCGTCCTTTACGCACCGGCTTTCCCGAAGCGGTCTGGGGGCCGGGCAAAACTCCTGAGCAGATTGCCCAGATCCTGGAACGGCTCCACTGGCAGGGATCCCTGGCCGTGGCCACCCGAGTGGAAGCTTCTACCTATGCTCAGATCCGCCGCTGGCTGCCCCAGGCGCAGTATTCCGCGGTGGCCCGCCTGTGCTGGATCCCGGCCCAGCAGACCCTCCGCCGTCCCGGCCAGATTAGCGTGATCTCCGCCGGCACCGCCGATGTGCCGGTGGCCGAGGAGGCCGCTCTCACCGCCGAGCTAGCTGGGTTTCAGGTCAAGCGCCTCTGGGATGTGGGAGTGGCCGGGATCCATCGCCTGCTGCACCACCGCGCCGCCCTGGAAGCCGATGTGCTGATCGTGGTGGCGGGCATGGAGGGGGCCTTGGCCAGCGTGGTGGCGGGCCTGGCCGATTGCCCGGTGATCGCCGTGCCCACCAGCATCGGCTACGGGGCCAGCTTCCAGGGCTTGGCTGCCCTGCTGACCATGCTCAACTCCTGTGCTCCTGGGGTGGGGGTAGTGAACATCGACAACGGCTTTGGGGCTGCGATTCTGGCCGGCCAGATCCTGCGCTGTGGCCAGCGGCTGGCGTCGCGATTGCCCTCGCCTGCATCCCCTGGAGAGGGAGAAGGTTAAGAAATGTAAAACAATCCTAAGCCAGACAGGCTATACTCAGGCCATGGCTAGGCCGGGATTTTGGCTGTCTCCGCTGGGAGGTTGTTTCCAAGAATTGAGGGGTGGGTTCTTTCCTCAGGTATCATTCTTGGGGCGCTCCCTAACGACCATAAAAACGACCATAAAAATGAAAGCAAATGAAAGGAGTTGTCGATTATAGGATAGCAGTCTGGGGTTGGCTGCACTGAACGAACGATTTTTTAGCCGGGGTACATGAAGCTTGCTGCTATGTCCATCGAGGCAATAAATACCGCTGTGGCTCTTGTTCAGGGGATCGTTCAGTCCTTCACTTGGACGGATCTCTTTTTGGTGGTGGCTCTGGTGTTTTTGGAAGCAGCCCTCTCTGCTGATAACGCCGTCGCCCTAGCTGCTTTGGTCAAGCATTTGCCCACCCCCCAGCAACAGAACCGGGCTTTGCGCTGGGGCATCATTGGCGCCTATGGTTTTCGCATCGCCATTGTGTTTGCAGCGGTTTGGCTGGTGGAGTATCCGCCCGCTCAGTTTCTTGGGGCCTGTTACTTGCTCTGGCTGGCCTGGCAGCATTTTCGCGGGGAAGAAGAAGGACCCGAGCAAGACATCACTCGCCAGGCCAATTTTTGGCAAACTCTGGTGATGGTAGAGCTGACGGATCTAGTCTTTTCTTTCGACAGCATCGCCGCTTCGGTGGGCGTCTCCCGCAAGGCTTGGGTGATCATCCTCGGCGGCATTCTCGGCATCACCCTGATGCGCTACATGGCCTCTTTGTTCTTGCGCTGGCTGGATGAGTTTTCCCGCCTGGAAGATGCTGCCTTTGCCATCATCGCCCTGGTGGGAAGCCTCATGCTGCTGGAGGTGTTTTTCCCCCAAATTGAGCTCCCGGAATGGGGGATGGTGCTGGCTGTGCTGCCTTTGTTTGTCTGGGGCTTTTCGCAGCGCCGCAGTCCTTCTCCTCCAGCCGTGGCCCAGCCAGATTCGACTCTGCCCAGTTCGACGGAAGGGATCCCTGCCGGCTTAGCCGCTCTTGCTGAGGTTGAGTCTGCCGCTGAGCTGGACTAAGGGAGCCCAGGGAGGAATTTCGGATCCCTGGGGCCGGTGAACGCCGGCAGGTTGTTCGGGCAACGGGAGGGCCTTGTAGACTAGTAGTGGAGGCAAGCCACCGGAGGAAGGTATCCTGATTCCGCAGTTTTGCCAGAAGTGGTGGGCAAAGTGCTGCCAGCAAGCCACTGCCACAAGCAGGGACAGCCAGCAGAAGCCGCCAGCAGGGGTAGAGAATGGTCAACCTCAGCCCCTTTCCTCTCCAGCCAAGGTAAACGATCCGATCCCTCTGGTAGAGCTGCGGCAGGTCTGCAAGCGCTTTGGGTCTACGGTGGTGCTGGATGGGATTGACCTCAAGGTGTACCGGGGCGATGCCCTAGGAGTGGTGGGGCCTTCCGGCACGGGCAAGTCGACCCTGTTGCGCATCATCGCGGGCCTAACGGAGCCCGACGCTGGCGAAGTGCTCTGGTGCGGTATTCCTTTGCCAGAGATTCAGGCCGGCCACTGCACTCCTCCTTTGCGGCTGGGCATGGTATTTCAGCAAGCGGCCCTGTTCGACTCCCTAACGGTGGAGGAAAACGTCGGGTTTTTGCTCTACGAGCACTCGCGGCTGCCGCGAGCCCGCATTCGGGAACTGGTAGCGGCCAAGCTGGAGGCAGTGGGGCTGGCGGGTAAGGGGAACAGCCTGCCGGAAGAGCTCTCTGGGGGAATGCGCAAACGGGCTAGCTTTGCGCGCGCCATCATAGAGGATCCCTCTCTGCCCCAAGACGAGCCGCAACTGCTACTTTACGACGAGCCCACAGCGGGCCTGGATCCCATTGCTTCCACCGTAATCGAAGACCTCATCCGGGATCTGCAACAGGTGAAAAAAGCTTGCGAGAGCTACATCGTCGTAACCCACCAGCACAGCACCATCTACCGTGCCACCGACCGCGTTGTGCTCTTGGCCCAGGGGCGGGTGCAGTGGGAGGGATCCGTGCAAGAGATCGAAACGTGCGACAACCCCTTTGTGCGGCAATTTTTCAGCGGTAGCGTAGAAGGGCCAATTCAAGTGGCAGGGCAGGTGTGATGCGTTCGCGAGCAATCCGAGAAGGGGCGGTGGGCCTGTTGATCTTGGCGGGGGCACTGGGCTTTGCCGGGCTGTTTTTGTGGATCTACAACTTGCGCTTCGGCAGCCGCGGCTTTCGGTTCACCGTCACCTATCCCAATGTGGCCGGCCTGGCGGAAGGCTCCAGCGTGCGGCTGCGGGGAGTAGCTGTGGGCCGGGTGGAGCGCATCCTGCCCCAGGCAGCCCAGGTGGAGGTGCAGGTGGCTATCGACCAGCCGCTGGTCATCCCGCGCGACGCCCTGTTTGTTACCACCCAGACGGGGCTGGTGGGGGAGACGGTGATGGATATCCTGCCGCAGGCGGCTGTGCAGCTAACAGGATCTCCCTTGGCAGCCGATTGCGACCGCAGCCAGATCATCTGCGATGGGGATAGGGTGGAGGGCGAGCCGGGCGTGGGTTTCGGCCAGTTGCTGGTTCAGGTGGATCGGCTGGTGACGCGCATCAACAACGATGAGTTCTTCGATACCCTCAACGCCACCTTAGAAGGGATCACCCGTGTTGCCAACAGCGTGGCCGACCTCTCGGAAACTGTGGAGAAGCAGGTGGCAGCCCTGCGCACCGAAGATCTGGACTTGTCGCAATTTACCTCGGCTGCTGTGGCTATCCAAGACGCGGCTGGAGCTGTGAGGGAAACGGCCCGCAGTTTTCAAGCGGCTGCCGATCGGTTCACCGTTCTGGTGGAACAGAACCGCACCTCCCTCCAGGCTGCCCTGGAAAACATCCAGCAGGTGAGCGCTGATCTGCAAGCCATGTCGAGCGCGGTTCGCCCGCTGCTTACCGATCCGCAACTGCAGGCGGATGTGCGCCAGATCCTAGTAGGGGCACGAGTAACAGCGGAGAACGCGGCCAAGGCCACTGAGGATCTGCGGCAGCTTGCGGCTGCCCTAAGCGACCCGGGCACCCTAGCAACCTTGCGCCAAACCCTGGACTCCGCCCGCATCTCCTTTCAGAACGTGCAAAAGATCACGGCTGACATCGACGAGCTTACCGGGGATCCCCAGTTTCGCCGCGCCCTGCGAGAGCTGGTGTTGGGGCTGAGCAACTTGGTTTCCAGCGCCCCTTCCAACAACGGGATTCAGCCCGCTGCCGTCCAAGTCGCGCCCGTTTCTTTTACCCTCGCCCCTATGGGGCAGCAGCCGGTTCCCTAAGAGGAAGCCAAGATCCCTGCCGAGATCCGCTCCCCTAGCAGCGGCAAAAGCCATTGAAGGGATCCGGAAGCTGGGGTAGGCTTTGCGGATATTCGGGTTGAGGTGTGAGGAATGTGCGGCATTGTCGGCTATGTGGGCTTTCAGTGGGCAGCTCCCATCCTCTTGGAGGGCCTGCGCACCCTGGAGTATCGCGGCTACGATTCCGCCGGCATTGCCACCGTGGATCCAGAAGAGGGCTTGAGGATTGTGCGGGCCACCGGCAAGCTGCACAACCTGCTGGTGAAGCTCACGGCCAACATGCCCACGGCCAAGGTGGGGATTGGCCACACCCGCTGGGCCACCCACGGCGGTATCAGCGAAGAAAATGCCCACCCCCACTGCGACGCGCGCGGGCGCATCGTGGTCATCCAAAACGGCATTGTGGAGAACTACCTGGAGCTGAAGGAGCACCTGCTGCAGCGCGGGATCCCTTTTCGCTCCCAAACCGATACCGAGGTGATCGCCCACCTGCTGGGCCTGTACACGGAGGAGCTGGGCTGCTTTGAGGCAGCTTTTGCCAAAGTCATGGGACAACTGCGGGGAGGCAATGCCGTGGTGGCCTTGGATCGGGAGGCGCCGGATCGTCTGATTGCCGCCCGCCTGGGCAATGCCGGGGCTGTGGTGATTGGCGAAGGGGAAGGGGAAAATTTTGTGGCCTCGGATCTGCCCGCCATCGTCCGCCACACCCGCAGGGTGGTGTTTCTGGAAGATGGGGAGATGGCCATCCTCACCGACTCCAGCGTGCGCTACCTGCGCATTACCGGCGAAGAGCTGCGCAAGACTCCCATCACCGTAGCCTGGGATCCCGTCTCGGCGGCCAAGGGGGGCTACAAGCACTTCATGCAAAAGGAGATCTACGAGCAGCCGCGCACCACCACCGATACGCTGCGGGGGCGGGTGGATCTGGAAGGGGGGCGGGTGACGCTGGAGGGGCTGGCGCTAACAGAAGCGCAACTGGCCCAGATAGAGCAGATCCACGCCGTGGCCTGCGGCACCGCCTGGCACGCCTGCCTGGTGCTCAAGTATTTCATCGAGAGCCTGGCCCGCATCCCGGTGCAGGTGGACTATGCTTCCGAGTTTCGCTACCGCCAGCCGGTGCTGCGCCCCCACAGCCTGCTGGTGGCCCTCACCCAGTCCGGTGAGACGGTGGATACGCTGGCGGCCATGAGCGAGGCCCGCACTCAGGGGATCCCCACCCTGGCCATCGTCAACGCCATCGGATCCCAGGCCACTCGTCTGGCGGATGCCGGGGTGATCTACATCCACGCCGGGCCGGAGATCGCCGTCGCCTCCACCAAGGTGTTTACCGGCATGCTGGTGGCAGGATACCTGCTGGCCCTGCAACTGGCCCAGGCCAAAGGGATCCTCAGCCCGGCCCAGATCCGATCCCACCTGCAAGCTTTAATCGAGCTGCCGGGCAAGATCAGCCTGTTGTTGAAAGACGCCGCCCTCTACGAGCAGTTGGCGGAGCAGTACCACCACGTCACCGACATGCTCTACCTGGGCCGCTGGGTCAACGCCCCCATAGCCCTGGAGGGGGCCTTAAAAATGAAAGAGGTCAGCTACATCCACGCCGAGGGCTACCCAGCAGGGGAGATGAAGCATGGCCCCATTGCCCTCATCGACGAGCGCATGCCGGTGGTGTGTATTGCCACCCGCGATCCCGTCTACGAAAAAATGCTCTCCAACATCGAGCAGGTGCGGGCGCGGGGCGGGCGAGTCATTGCCCTGATCAATCCGGAAGATACCCAGGTCCGGGAAAAAGCCGACCACGTCATCGAGGTGCCCAGCACCACACCTCTGCTGTCGGCGGTTTTGAACGTCATCCCCCTGCAGCTGTTTGCCTACGCCATGGCGCTGCGCCGCGGGGCCGATGTGGATCAGCCCCGCAACCTGGCCAAGTCGGTAACCGTCGAGTAGCGTCTGCCAACCTTGTCACCGCCGGCCTCTGGCTTTTGCAAAATCGGGCAGATCACGTCCTCCTGGGCCGTCGGTTCCGCTGGGATCCGCCAATCGGAAAGGAGGCTTTCAATTTGGCCTTTTAGAGTTTGCAATTCGGCCATGCGCTCTTCGATTTGCCACAGCTTCTCCTGCAGGTGTTGGCGGATTTCTGGGCAGGGCTGCTCCCCCCGGTCGTACAACTGCAGGATCTGGCGAATTTCCTCCAAGCTCAGGCCCAGGCTTTGGCAGCGGCGAATGAAAGCCAGCCGCCCCAGCACTGCCGGATGGAAGAGGCGATAGCTGGACTCCGACCGCTGCACCGTTGGCTTCAGCAGGCCCAGCGACTCGTAGTAGCGCACCGTGCGCACCGGCAACCCCGCCGCCGCCGCCACCTGGCTAATTCTCAAGCTGCCCAATGCGCCATCGGCAACTGCAGGACTGAACATAGCACCACCAGCTCCCCAAGAGCTTCAGCTTAACAAAGCCAGCCCCGCAGCCGGATCCCCTGCCAAGAAAAGCGGGGATCCCTCAGCTTTTGTGGCCCATCTCGGCGGCTTGGATCAAGGCCCTGGCCCGCTGTTGATCCAACTTGGCCTGCAGGCGCTCTTGCTTGTCGCTGCTGGTGTTCAAAACTTGGCTCGCTTTGTCCAAGAGGGCCTGAGCTGCGGCCTTATCCACTTTTTCTCCCCGCTCGGCGCGGTTGACCAGAACGGTTACCTCGTTATTTTCCACTTCCGCAAACCCGCCCATCACGGCAATGGCCGACCACTTGCCACCGGCCTTGACCCGCATCACGCCGTTGCCGATGGCCGTCAAGAGAGGGGCGTGGTTGGTGAGGATGCCCAACTGACCTGAGGTAGCCGGGAGGATCACTTCCTCGGCGGGGGCATCCCAAACCGTGCGGTCGGGGGTGATCACGCGAACCATCAGCGTCACAGCAGGTCTCCTGAAGGGTTGAGCTTGGCACTTCTATCCTACCGGATCGCGGTTGCTCTCGGTTCTGCCCCTCTGCGTGGCGAGACTTAACCTGGGCATAACCTCTCCTTTACTTCCGTCGAAGAGGCAAGCGGTAAGGTGTTGTCGGGAACACTTGTCCTCTACCCCAACTCAGCCGCGAAGCCAACCCCATGCTGTTATTGGTAGGGGAAAGCCCAACGACCAGTGTGCCCAGTTTGCCCTAGCGGAGCTAGCCTATGCCTGAAACGATGCCCGGCCATTTTGCTGCCGGCCTGCCTACACGGGAGCGGCAATTGCTAGAAGACCTCTACCGAGGCCGCAGTTTATCTCCCTACAGTCCCGGCCAGGTCATCCCTTTGTTTCCCGAGGAGTGGGTGATCGTCTGTCGGGGTGTGGTGCAATTGACTACCCTCTATCCCAATGGCGGCGAGGCGCTGTTGGGATTTGCTGGCCCCTCCATGCCCCTGGGATCCCCGCTGACAATGTTGGATCCCTACCAAGCCAAGGCGTTGACGGCGGTTGACGTGTTGCGGCTGCCGGCAGCCGAGGTGGAAGCCTCAGCAACCCTGAGCCAGGGGCTGCTCAAGCAGTTGGTGCGGCGGTTGCGCCAAACCGAAGCGCTGCTGGCCTTGGCCGGGCGGCGGCGGGTGGAGGATCGGCTGCGCCAGTTGCTCTCCCTATTGGCGGTGGAGTTGGGATCCCCAATGGCGACGGGGGTGCGCCTGCAGGTGCGCCTCACCCACCAAGACTTGGCCAATGCCATCGGCACTACCCGCGTCACCATCACCCGTCTTTTGAACCGTTTCCGCCAGCAGGGCTGGATCGCGGTGGACAAAAACCGCCATCTCATCATCAAGCTGGCCCAAACGCCCTGACGGCTTTAAGCCTGGCGTTGGAGCTGTTGGAGGAGCCAGTTGGCGGCGGCGGTGTTGGTCTCGCTGGCCAGGCGTTCCAGCGCCTGCTCAAGCAGAGCTATCTGCAGGCCCGCCAGCACCTCTGACTGGGCAATGGCCCGATAGCGCCTGTCCTTGGCCAGGGCAAAGGCAAAAACGCGCCGCCCCTTGACATCGATGACCCAGTACTCAGGAATGCCCAGGCTGGCGTAGAGCTGCTTTTGCTCGTCTAGGTCAAGAGCCAGGGTGGTGTCGGCAATTTCGCCCACCAGGTCGGGAGGTCTTTGGAAACGCAAATCAATCCGCCGCGGCTCGCCGGCTTGGTATTTGGGGATGTTCTCCCCTTTGTAGAGCACTAGGTCAGGGGCGCAGGCGTGGGTTTCTGGGTACTCAATCAGACAGCGACCATAGGACTGCAGCGGCACATCCGGGTGCAAAAAGGCCCAGGCGAAAAAAATGGCCGTCATCAAATCGCTGACGGAGGCGTGCTCTGGCCCTTCTTTGCCCATGTTGACCCACAACCAACCCCGATGAAAGGAGAGTTTTTGCCACTCCAGGTCAGGATGGCTGCGAATGGCCACATAGTCCTGCCAAGTGGCGTCGTGCCGCTCAAGGACAGGGGGGGTGGCTGGCTTTGAGGCAAGAACCATCGCTCTTCCCTCAGGGGGTTTCCCTCAAGCCTATCATCAGCCCTCGAGAAGTCGCTCCTCCCGCTCCAGAGAAGCAGGCTAGGGCCGGCCAGAAGCCTCAAAAGGTCAGGAAACCTGCCGGGATCCCTAGACCGACAGCGGGGCTTTGCGCCAGGCCTGGGGCTGTTGGAACTTGTGCAGATCTCGGATCAGCCGCACCCAGCCGTCGGCCATCGACTCGACCAGGAGCTTGCCTTTTTCGGGCGTGGCGGCGGTGGCATCCCCCAGGACGCCGCTCCGGCTGAGGTCGCGGGTTGTCCAGGCAAACGAGATCCGCCCTTCCAGGCTGAGCAAGCTATCTTGCGGCAGATCCGAGGGGTACTCGCAGACCAAGCGGTCGGTGCGCACCGTCTCGGGCAACAGGTACATCAACATGCTGGTCTCGCCGTCTCCGGCGTGAATGCCCAATTCCTGCTCTTTTGCGGTCATCAGCTCCTGGCCTTGGTGGGGAACGCGCCAGACGGACACCGGGAAGAGCAGGAAATCTTCGTACTTCTGGTGCAGGTCGCGGGCCACAATCTGCAGCACCTCGGGCTGGCCGCCGTGGGAGTTGAGGAACACCAGCTTGCGAAACCCAGCCCGGTAAATGCTTTCGGCCACTTCGGTCAACACCGCCATCAGGGTTTGCGCCGAGAGGGTGATGGTGCCGGGGAAATGCCAGTGCTCGTTGGCCTTGCCGTAGCACTGGGTGGGCAGGACATAGGCCGGGATCTCCGGCTCTAGTTTTTCCATGGCCCGCCCGATGATTGCCGTGCCGATGCAGGCATCTACCACCAGGGGCAAATGGGGACCGTGCTGCTCGATTGAGGCCACCGGCTGGATGATGACTACGTTCTCTTTGTCGGGCATGGCCTGGATCTCCGTCCAGGTCAGGTAGGGAAAGAAACGGTGGGGCGGGATAAAGGTGTGCATCATGGCGGGATCCGGTTTCCAGGAATTTGGAGGAGCCTTGCCTGCAAGACTAGCACCATGGGCAATCTGGGATCCCCTCGCAGAACCTGAGAAGGCATCCCTTAAGATCAGGTGTAGTTGGTCTCAACTTTCCTAAGCGGAAGCCAGCCGTTCCATGACCCTGTGGCCCTGTCTGCCCGCTCAATGTGGCTCTGGTGAGGATCTCCCCATTAGGGGACGTCCTCTGCCTGCTGGGAGGACGGAAGTAGGGAGTGTCCTCACCTCACCCCGCCCCATCCTAGCCTTGCCGGGGTCGCAGGCCACCCTCTACGTGGAGCTGATTCAGGTTTCTCTTCACAATCTTGAGGCGGGATCCCCAGCTCTGCTTTGGGTGCGACCCCTGTTGCTCAAGCAGGGATCCCAAGTTTGGAACCTGCGATCCACCTCGGATTTGCTCTGGCCGGCTGCCGGCTTTGTCCCGGCCTACGCCGAGGAGGTGCTGCCGCTGCTGGAGCAGGCCGGGGATCCCCTGCCCCAGGAGGCCCGCCAGCGGCTGCAAGCCTTTTTGCAGCAGGTCTGCCAGGGCTAGGACTCCGTCCCGCTATTGCCAAGGGCCAAGCTCTGCAGAGCCGATTCCAGCCGCGCCAGCGCCTCGTCAATTTCCGCAGGCGTGACGATCAAGGGGGGCACCAAGCGCACCACCTGGGATCCCGCCGGCACCAGCAACAGCCCTCGCTCCAGGGCCGCCCTGACCACCTCAGCCGCCGGGATCCGCATCACCAGGCCCTGGATCAGGCCCCAGCCGCGCACCTCCTGCACAAGCTGCGGGAACTGCTTGGCCAAGCGAGATAGACCCTGGCGCAGATGGGCTCCTGTCTGCTGGGCATTCCAAACCAGGCTCTCGACCATCAGGGTGTGGCAGACCGCCAGGCCAACCGCACAGGCCAGGGGGTTGCCGCCGAAGGTGCTGGCGTGATCCCCCGGCTGGAACACGGCGCAAAAGTCTTTGGCCAGGAGGGCGCCAATTGGGATCCCGCCCGCCAGGCCCTTGGCCAGGGTAAACACATCCGGCTCTATCCCCAGGTTGCAGTAGCCCCAGAGCCTGCCGGTGCGGCCCAGCCCCACCTGTACCTCGTCCAACATCAGCAAGATGCCCCGCTCGCTACAGACCCGGCGCAGCCACTGAAAGTAGGCGGGATCCCCGGGCACAACCCCTCCTTCTCCCTGCAGCGGCTCCAGCAGCACGGCACACACCCGCTCGCCCCAACGCTCCAGCACTGCCGCCGTACCCTCGATATCGTTGTAGGGAACGTAGTCGAAGCCGGGCACCAGCGGGGCAAAGTCTTTTTGGTATTTCGGCTGGCCGGTAGCGGTGAGGGCAGCCAGGGTGCGTCCATGAAAGCTAGCCCGGGCGGTGAGGATCACCGGATCTTGGATCCCGCGCACCGTATGGGCATATTTGCGGGCCAGCTTGATGGCGCCTTCGTTGGCCTCTGCCCCTGAGTTGCAGAAAAAAACCTTATCGGCACAGGAGTGCTGGGTCAGCCATTGGGCCAGTTGCGCCTGGGGCCGGTTGTAGTAGAGGTTGGAAACATGGTGCAACTGTTGCGCTTGCTGAGTCAGCGCCTGGATCCAAGCGGGGTGGGCATGGCCCAGCGTGCAGGTGGCAATGCCAGCCACAAAATCCAGGTACTCGCGCCCTTCTTCGTCCCAAACCCGGCAGCCTTCCCCCCGCACCAGGGTCAAAGGATAGCGAGCGTAGGTGGACATCACATGCCGGTCGAACAGCTCGGCGGTTGTCCCGGAGCCCAAGTCGACAAGAGAAGCGCTTAGCGGCGGCATGGCAGAGGGAGAATGGACAATGTCTCGAGTGTATCACTCTGGGCGGGGGATGATATTCTGGCAAAGCCCAAGGAGAAGGGATCTACACCCATGGGGCGGCGGGGGGTAACGGTCTGGTTTACGGGGCTCAGCGGCGCGGGCAAAACCACCCTGAGCTGCGGTGTCGCCCAGCAGTTACAGGCTTTGGGGTTGCCGGTGGAAGTGCTCGATGGAGACCTGGTGCGGCAACACCTCAGCAAGGAACTGGGCTTCAGCAGGGCGGATCGGGATGAGAACGTTCGTCGCATCGGCTTTGTGGCAGAGATGCTGACCCGCCACGGGGTGATCGTGCTGGTGTCGGCCATCTCCCCCTATCGCGCCACCCGGCAGGAGGTGCGGCAGCAGATCGGCAACTTCATCGAAGTCTTTGTGGACGCCCCCCTGGAAGTTTGTGAACAGCGCGATGTGAAAGGCCTCTACCGCAAAGCGCGGGCAGGCCTCATCCGGCACTTCACCGGCATCGACGACCCCTACGAGCCGCCAGAATATCCAGAGGTGGTCTGCAAAACCGCCGAGCAAAGCATCTCTGAATGTATCGACTTGGTGATGCAAAGCCTGAGAAGCCACGGCTATCTCCAATAGGGCGCTGGGCCTGGCGGGTTTGGGATCCTTGTGGGAAGATGTGAACAAGCATTTCGTTTCTGAGAATCAAGGTAGCTATGGCAGTGACTCGTGCCGGACGAACCTTTGTGATGCGGGGCAGCAGCGAAGGGAACCCTGCCAAGTTTCTGGAAATGGCCAGCTCTCTGATCAACACCCGCACCCGCCAAGGTAGCGGCAAAAAGGTTCAAGATCGCTCCTCCTACGGCAAGGCGGGCAATCCGCAAGAGTTTATACAGATGGCCAGCGAGTTGCGCCGATCCCTGGAGCAGCGGGGGCGGTAGCTGCTCTTTTCCTCTCCTCTAGACTGTAGGATCCCCGTCCGGCTCAGCTAGCCGGACGCTTTTCTTTGTTTTGCCCTCCAGGCAGACAATTGCTGGCCTGAGGCTCCCTGGCTTTCTATTCCACCCTCCCCAACCTTGCTCCTGCGGTTTGCCGCTCACAAAAGAAGAGAGGATGTCAGGATGGGAAAAGTGCTCCTCTGAGCGCTCTTGCCGGTGGACGTAGTGAGGTGAAAAAGCATGAAAAACACGGGCTTTTGGCTGGCCGGGATCCTGGGGTTGCTCCTGGATCAGGCGAGCAAGCGCTGGGCGGTGGAGCGGCTGCTGCCGGGGCCGGAAATCGAGCTGTGGCCAGGGGTGTTTCACCTTACCTATGTGGAAAATACCGGCGCCGCTTGGAGCCTATTTGCCGATTCGGCAGAGTTCCTCAAGTGGGTCTCGCTGGGGGTAGCGGTGGCGCTGGCGCTGCTGGCGATTCGCGGCAGCAGCCTGGGCCGTTGGGAACAGGTGGGCTACGGCTTGGTCTGGGCAGGAGCGATGGGGAACGGCATCGACCGCTTTCTCAACGGCTATGTGGTGGATTTTTTCAACTTCGTCTGGATTGGCTTCCCCGTCTTTAACGTGGCGGACGTGGCCATCAACGTGGGGGTGGCCTGCTTGTTGGTTGGCCTGTGGCAGGGCAGCCCGAAAAAAACGGCGCCGAGACCCTAGGCGACCTACTTCGCCCCCGCCCACTGGCGATCCCCAGCTTCTTGCGCGGCCAACTCAGGCTGCGAGGGAGCCTCAGGATCCGGCGGAGCGCTCCACCACAACCCCACAGCTGGCCCCAATCCCAGCAAGAGCCCCAGCCCTGCTGACGCGACAATGCCGGATCCTACGCTCATCAGCAGGGCAAAGGCAAAATTGGCTACATAGAGCAGCAGCGGCCCCAGCAACTGGCGGCGGTTCAAGACCGGCTGATCTTTCCCCCAAAGGAGGTTGGCCGCGGTCATAAAGGCAGCTCCGGTGAGCATCCAACCGCCGAAGTTTTGCAGCGGCATGCCGAAAAAGGGCCCCGGCTGGAACCACGTCCAAAAGGGGATCAGGCCGCGGGTCATGGCCGGATCCAGCACGAAGTCCCAGGCGGTGAGCAGCAGCGCCCCCAACAGGATGGCCTCGCAGTGGATCAGCCAATGGCGCCCCGCTTGCAACGCCACCCGCGCCAACAGGTAGGACGACAGCCCCACGTAAAACCAAGACAAAGGGATCGTGAAGGGAACCAGTCCGGCGATCTTGTAGCCCAGCCCGCTCAGGTAGCCGTAGTCGCCAAAAGGGATCCCGGTGCTGGTGCCCAGCAGCTCGCTGGCCAAGGAAATGCCCACCGCCGGGATCAAAAACATCAACAGGCGCCGCACCCCCAACAGCCGGGATCCCATCAAAGCCGCCGCCAGCGCTCCAGACACCATGTAGGCCACGCCGCCATTGCCCATGCTCCAAGAGAAGGCCTGCAGACCAATGGGGGGTAAACTGGCCACCCACTCGGGATGCGGTACTACCCACAGTAGGCCCACCAGCCCGAAGAGCAAGGAGAGAATGTGCAAGCCCAGCGCCAAAGCCTCCAACCGCTGCCAGATTGACCCAAACCCAAGGAGAACACCTCGCCTATCAGAAAACCGGAAAGGCAGGCTAACAAGGACACCAGAGGATAACGAGGAGAACAGCCAACGCATGAGAAGCTCCCGTAGGGTGGTTGATCAGAGCCGCCTCGCTACCCCACCGCTTGAGCAGCGGCTGAGGAGAAAAGCGGATGGCCAAAGCAAACTGCCTGGCCTGACCAGGGTAGGCCTGCTGATATTTTGCTGCCTATTGTATCAATTCGTAAACATCCTGCCTGGTTTTCCGCAGAGCTCCTCTTGGTCAGAGGGATCCCTGAGGGGAGTGTACGCTCAGTTGAGGCGGGCTGTGGAGCGCCGGGACTGGGCTCAGGCCTTGCGCCTGGTGGATCTTCTGCTGCAGCGGTCCCCAGATCCCGCCCAGCGTCAGGATCTGGAGCACTATCGGTTGGCGCTGGAGAGCCATCGCTCTTCTAATGGGGATCCGCCGCCGCCCCAGTGGCCGTTTTTGCACAAGCCCTTTGTCGGGGAATTTCCCGTCACCAACCTCTTCGACCACGACTTGCCCTTGGGGGAGGAGGATGGCAACGGACGGTTTGTCAGTGGGCAAGGCCAAGTCTGGATCCCTGGCCCGCTGCACCCCTGCGGCAAAAGCGATGGCCATGCCGGCTATGACTGGGCCATGCCGGTGGGCACCCCCATCCTGGCCGCCGCCCCAGGACGGGTTACCGTAGCGCGTCCGGAGCCAGCGTTTTTCTGCCCTGCCTTGGGTCGCCCGGTCAGGGGGTTGCGGGTGCGCATTCTGCACGAGCCAGCTGGCTTGGAAACCCTCTACGCCCACCTCAGCCAAATCCAGGTGCAGGAGGGACAGAGGGTAGCCGCCGGGGAGGTGATCGGCCTGTCGGGCGACAGCGGCTGTGCCAGCGGGCCCCATCTCCATTTCGAGGTGCGCCGTCTCAACCCAACCAACTCCGGCCAACCCGCCCCCGTCGATCCCTACGGCTGGTTTGGGCCTGGCCTGGATCCCTGGAGCCTGCATCCCCTGGGAGCCGAAAGCCTGTTTCTCTGGCAGGTGGGCCAAGCGCCCAGCCTAGGCGCCTGCTGGCAGGCTCAACAGCTCTCTGGCCCTCCTCAATAGACTAGAGACATTTCCCGCAGCCCCGACCCCTCTCCCAGTGGGAGTCTCCCCTCACCCCCGACCCCTCTCCCAGTGGGAGAGGGGAGTTGCAAGGGACTGCTTTGTGGCAATTTGGAACGAATCCCAGCGGTCTATTGTCTCGTCGCCAATCGGAAGACTTGGGATGTTACAGATCGCGGCGGACAAAGCCATCTCCCTCCCACTGGTAGAGGGTGGCGCGCGAGTCGCGGTTGGATCCCGGCACGCTGGAGATGACCAGGAGCCCTTGGGAGCTGACCCGCAAGCTGGCATTGCTTAAATCGGTTACGCTCAGCAGCGGCACAAACCCCTCCGGCTGGTGTTCCAAGATCAAGACAGACCGCAGCAGGCTGATTCCCCCTCGCTCGGTGAGCAGTACCAGCTTGGGCTGGGCGCTGGAGGTAATGTCGGTGCGCAGGTGCGCCTCCACCAGCCGTCCGGGGATCGGCTCAGCCGCATGGAGCAGGCGAAAATCGTATCCTCCCTGATGGGCGAAGCTGAGAACGCGCACCACCGGCTCCACTGTCGGCTGCCGCTGGATTTCAAACACGGCCACCACATCCTGCCGATCGGAAGCGGTGAGGCTGGCCGCAAACAGGCGCAGGTTTTGGCCGCGATTGCCGCGGATGAACTCCCACCAGATGGATTGACGAAAGAGGGCAACTACTCCCTCGCGCGCGGTGCCTCCCTCAGAAACAGCCGGCAACAGCGGAAGCAGCGGCTGGGGGTGGGCAGAGTTAACAGCAAGGGGTAGCGCCAGAGCCAAGGCTGCTCCCCAACTTATCCGACCCCAGAAATCCAAGGGCTTTCGCATACTTCCCCACTCCTCGACCCTAAGATTTTAAGAGATTGCCCGGTTTTGCTTAAGAGACAGTTGGCAGTTCCCTCAAGCAGAATCTCTAGAAGTGGGCCAGGGCAAAAAGCGATAGCCCGCCTCTTCAACGGCAGCAACGATCTCCGGCAAAGCTTCTGCAGTATGGGGCCAGCGGTCGTGCAGTAGCAAAACCAGGGGTTGTTCAGAGGCTTTCATCACCGACAACTGGGATCGAACCCGCTGCAAAAGCTGGTCTACTGTTTGGCCGGCATAGGCATCCTCAGGACTAAGGTTCCAGTAGAGAACCTGATACCCTGCCTGTTCCAAAGCGCGACGCAAAGCAGAGTCTAAGCGAAAACCGCCCGGTGGGCGAACCACCAGTTGGGGATCCAAGCCCAACGTCTTGAGCAGTTGGGTTGTCTGATCCACCTCGGCATAGAATATCTCGTCGCTGCTATAGAGGCGTCGATAGTCGTGAGTAAACGTGTGGTTGGCTATAGTGTGGTCGTGGGTTTGAATGGCTTTGGCCAACTCTGGAAAGCGAGAAACGTGATTGCCGATGAGAAAGAAGGTGGCCGGAATCTGTAGCTGATCCAAAACCTCTAAAAGGCGAGGGGTGGACTGCGGCCAAGGTCCATCGTCAATGGTGAGAAAGGCAGAGCGAGGTGGCACTTCCAACAAAGGCCCGAGCGCCTCTTCCAAAGGCAGTTGCAAAGGCCGGCTATTTTCCAGCGGATCGAGCAAAGTGGGATCCGCTGTCCAGCCATGCTGCAAAAAGACCTCTACCTGGGCAGGTGCAGGGGTGATCAGCAGGCGCCCAGTCTGTTCGTCTCGGTTGCCCCAGCTCAGCCGGTAGGGCAGCTCCCTAGGAACCTCAACAGCGGTCGAGGGCGTAATCACCGCATAGGGAATATCGATCAAGTAATGCCCATTTACCCGCTCTTGGTAAACCCAGGCAGCAGAAGGAGCCGATAGGTAAACCAGCAGGTCTTGGGGAGGGCTGCCGCGCACAACCCGAACGCTCTCGATCGGGAGAACAGGATCGTATTCTGAGGTTAGAGTCAGCTTTAGATCAAAAAAAGACTGGGCCTCCACCGCGCAGTACTGCAGCCCCACCAATAGGAAAACCAAAAAAAAGATCGCCGCTTTCAGAGAACGCATGGGAGTTTCTCGGGGCTTCGCAACAATCATAGGGCAAAGGGCCATCCCAGCTCCCTCAAGAGGGCGGAATGAGCCCAAACTAAGAGCGCAGGCGCTCTTCCCATTGACGAGCAGGGGAGGCTCGGCGGATGTCCCGCCAAATGGCTGTGGCCGCCAGCGCTCCGTCAGCAACCGCAATCGCCACCTGATTGAGGCCTTGCTTCAAATCTCCTACCGCGAACAGCCGCGGATGGGTGGTGCGGCACCACTCGTCGGTCACGAGGTTTTCGCCCTGCCACTGCAAGTTGGGGATCCCTTTCAAATAGTCGTTGTGGTACTTGGCTCCCATGGCCACCAGGCCGGTAGTTGCCTCGATGTAGGTGCCATCCGCGAGCTCTACACCGCGCATCTGGTGGTTCTCGCCCAGAAAGCGGCGGATGGGAGATTCGTAAAGGGGATAGCCGTGCTCGGCCAGTTTTTGGCGCATTTCAGGGCCGACCGAGCAGAGGCCGTGAGTCAACACCGAGATATAAGGCGTAAACCAGTTGAGGACAAAGGCAGTGTTGATTTGAGCCTCTGAGCCGACGATTAAAACTGCCTTTTGATCCCGCATTTCGTAGCCATCGCAAATCATACAGACATGCAATGAATGGCCGGCATAGTCGTAAACATTTTGCATGTCCGGCAATTGCGGCAGATGATCGATGATGCCTGTTGCCGCGATCAAATACTTGCTGCGAAAAACGGGGTAGAGGCTGTTGACTTTTCCCACCTTGACCTTGACGGCAAAAAGGTCTCCCTCATCCTTCACATTTTCCACATAGCCCCATAGATAGTCCACCCCCAAGCTGAGGGCGTGCTCCCTTCCCTGTCGCAACAGCTCTCGTCCTGGCGTGTTTGGCGGCAGGCCCAGATAATTGCGCAGATCCTGCATCCAAAAAGATCGGCCTTTGCCTTTTTCCACCACCAGACAACTCAAGCCATAGCGAGCCAGATAGATTGCCGCCGACAGCCCCCCTGCGCCGCCACCGGCGACAATGACGTCGTAGGTTTTGTTCAAGCCAACTTCTAGGTTCTTGCTGTTTAGTTTCATAGACAGACTCCCTTTAGGTGCTTTTCAGTCTTTCCGGTTGCCCCCACCGGTCAATGAGGTATGGGTCAAGACATCAAACCTTAAAATTTTAGGAAAAAGCCAGAAAGAGTCTCCGCCTTCAGGGGCCTCGAGGTCAAGGCCGACAAGCCCAGAGAACAATCGTCTAAGATAAGAGGCAAAGGTCCCACTCAGGAGAGACGTCTTATGCCAGGCATCTTAGCGGCAATCGCCCTGATCTTCCTCGGTTACCTGTTTAACTCCGTCAAGATCATCAGCCAGGGCTATGAGGCGCTGGTAGAACGTCTGGGCCGGTTTCACCGCAAGCTAACACCCGGGCTGCACGTCATTTTTCCTCCCATCGACAGGATTGTGTTCCAGGAAACCATTCGCGAGAAGGTGTTGGACGTGCCGCCGCAGCAGTGCATCACCAGCGACAACGTTTCTTTGATGGCGGATGCGGTGGTCTATTGGCGCATTACGGATATGATCAAGGCTCGCTATGCAGTAGAGGATGTACAGCGGGCTTTGGTGAACTTGGTGCTGACGGCCCTGCGGGCCGAAATTGGCCGCATGGATCTAGATCAGACCTTCTCCTCCCGCGCCGAGATCAACGCCCGCCTTTTGACAGAACTGGACGAGGCCACCGATCCCTGGGGGATCAAGATCACCCGCGTGGAAGTTCGAGATATTCAGCCCTCCAAAACCGTGCAGGACTCGATGGAAAAGCAGATGGCTGCCGAGCGGGAGAAGCGAGCGGCCATTCTCAAATCCGAGGGGGAGCAGCAGGCCAGCATCAACCAAGCGGCGGGGGCTGCCAAGGCGCAGTTGTTGCGAGCAGAAGCTGAGAAGCGCGAGCGGCTGCTCCTAGCCGAGGGCACGGCTGAGGCCATCAAAACCATTGCCGCCACTTTGCAGGAAAACCCAGAGGCAGCCAACGCGCTGCAATACTTGATGGCGCAAAACTACATCGATATGGGTCTCAAGGTGGGCAGTAGCCCCAGCTCGAAGGTGATCTTTATGGATCCCAATTCCATCCCCGCTACCCTGCAAGGGTTGCTCTCTATGGTGGATGTGGCCAAGGGAGAACAGGGATCCCGCGCTTCCGGGGCTTCCCAAAAGTTGGGCAGCTCCACGGCTTTCCCGACCGAGGTGAACTTTCCTCAGCTCGACTAGCAGCGACAGCTATGGTAGCTTCAAGGGATACCGCTTGGCTGCTGGTGGGGCAGGTGGTGGCTGCTCATGGACTGCGGGGCTGGCTGCGGGTTAAGTGCTGGTCGGATTTTCCGGAGCGCCTTACCGAGCCAGGGCCGCGCTGGCTGCAGCGGGATAGCGATCCGGAGCCTCTGTTGCATCCTTTGATCGAGGGGCAGTTTTTTCCCGCCAAGGGCCTATACCTGGTGCGGCTGGAAGGAATTCCCGATCGGACGGCGGCAGAGGCTTGGGTGGGAGCTAAGGTGTTGGTGCCGGCTTCCCAGCGCCTGCCCCTCGAGCCGGAGGAGTACCACTACTCCGATCTCATCGGCCTGACCGTTTACCATCAAGGGCGGCTGCTGGGGCATGTCTCGGCCATCTGGGCCGCTGGCCAAGATGTGCTGGAGATCGCCACCCCCGACAAGCGGCAGGTGTTGATCCCCTTTGTGAAGGCTCTGGTGCCGGTTGTGGATTTGGAAAAAGGTGAGCTGCAGGTGCAGCCGCCACCGGGATTGGTGGAGAGCTTTCTCGGCCAGGATCGGGCAAGAAACTGATCTCCATCCCTGCATCCCCTGCCAAAGTTTGCCCTCAGAAGCGGCTGTGTGGCCGTTTTAGCCTTTTGTGCTATTATGGGGGCAGGTTTTTGGCATTTGGATTATCTCTGGCTTCTGGCGTCAATTTCTCTGGGTTTAGGTCGGCGGGGGCCGGGATCTCTCTTCGGGATTGGAGTTACGAATGACGGAGAACTACGGTGCAGAGCAGATCCAAGTTTTGGAAGGCTTGGAGGCTGTGCGCAGGCGGCCTGGCATGTACATTGGCTCCACTGGGCCGAAGGGATTGCACCACCTGGTGTACGAGGTGGTGGACAACTCCGTCGATGAAGCTCTGGCTGGCTACTGCAACGAAATTGAGGTTACTCTCCACCCCGATGGCTCGGTATCGGTGCTGGACAATGGCCGCGGCATCCCGGTAGACATCCACCCCAAGACCGGGCAGTCGGCGCTGGTGACGGTCATGACTGTGTTGCACGCTGGCGGCAAATTCGGCGGCGGCGGCTACAAGGTCTCCGGGGGGCTGCACGGCGTTGGGGTATCGGTGGTGAATGCCCTCTCCGAGTGGTTGGAGGCCAGAGTCTGGCGGGAGGGCAAGGTTTACTTCCAGCGCTTCGAGCGAGGGGCGGTGGTGGGATCCCTTCAGTCCGAGCCGCAGCCTGCCGGTGCCCAGCGGCGGGGCACGGAGGTGCGCTTTAAGCCGGATGAGCTCATCTTCCCGGAGCGGGAGTTTGACTACAGCCTGTTGGCGGCCCGCTTGCGCGAGCTGGCCTACCTCAATGCCGGCTTGAAAATCATCTTCAGCGATCTGCGGCGGGATCCGCCTCACCGCGAAGTCTATCAATTTGCCGGCGGCATTAAGGAATATGTGGCCTTCATCAACCACGAAAAAACCCCCATCCACCCCGATATTATCTATGTGCGCGGGGAGCGGGATGGCGTCGAGGTAGAAGCGGCATTGCAGTGGTGCGCGGATGTCTACACCGATACCTTGATTGGCTTTGCCAACAACATCCGCACCACTGAGGGGGGCACCCACTTGGAGGGATTGAAGACCGCCCTTACCCTCACCATCAACAGCCAAGCCCGCAAGCTCAACAAACTCAAGGACTCCGACAGCAACCTGGCGGGAGAAAATGTGCGGGAGGGGCTGACCGCCATCCTTGCAGTCAAGGTGCCCAACCCTGAGTTTGAGGGGCAGACCAAAACCAAGCTGGGCAACACCGAGGTGCGGGGCATTGTCCAGACCCTTGTCTCGGAAGCCCTTACAGAATACCTAGAGTTCAACCCCAACGTGGCCAGGGGGATCGTCGAGAAGGCCATCCAGTCCTTCAACGCGGCCGAGGCGGCCCGTCGGGCCCGGGAGCTGGTGCGCCGTAAGTCTGCCCTGGAATCTTCCACCCTGCCGGGGAAACTGGCCGACTGCAGTTGCCGCGATCCCGCAGAATCGGAGGTGTATTTGGTCGAGGGCGACTCGGCAGGAGGCAGCGCCAAGCAGGGCCGGGATCGCCAGTTCCAGGCAGTGCTGCCCTTGCGCGGCAAGATCCTCAACATCGAGAAGGCGGATCCCGCCAAGATCTACAAAAACGCCGAGATTCAGGCCATGATCACAGCGCTGGGCCTGGGGGTCAAGGGCGAGGAGTTCGATCCCAGCCAACTGCGCTACCACCGCATCATCCTCATGACCGACGCCGACGTGGACGGCAGCCACATCCGCACCCTGCTGCTCACCTTCTTTTACCGCTATCAGAAGGCGCTTTTGGAGCAGGGCTACGTCTACATTGCCTGTCCGCCGCTTTACAAGATCGAGTGGGGCCGCAACAACGTGCGCTACTGCTACAACGAGGCCGAGAAAGAGCAAGTCCTGCGCAGCCTGCCGGCCAACACCAAGTACACCATCCAGCGCTTCAAGGGCTTGGGGGAAATGATGCCGGAGCAGCTTTGGGAAACCACCATGAACCCGGCAACGCGCGTCCTCAAGCAGATCACCATCGAAGACGCAGCCGAAGCCGATCGCATTTTCACCATCCTGATGGGGGATGCCGTCGGGCCGCGTCGGGAGTTCATCGAGGCCCACAGTGCCCAGTTGGATCTGGCGGCTCTGGATATTTGACGGGGGAGATGTGGTAGCTGCCATCGGCCTGCACCCAGGCAATCTCCGGGATCCGGCAGCGGCGGGCGTAGGCCTCGATTTCTTCGGGGGAGCGGTCCAGCAATTCCAGCTCCACCGCCTCTGACTCGCGCCAGCGGGCGGCCAAGGCCAGCGCCGCCGGGATCCCTGCCGGCACCAGTGGCACCACCAACCGCTTGCACCCCGTTGCCTCGTCCTGGGGAGTGGGGGGCAAAAGCCGCAGCAGGGTATCCGGCAGGAGGGTAAAGCCGATCCCTGGCTGCTCCAGTTGCTGTGGGCTATAGAGGGCATAGAGCCGGTCGTAGCGCCCGCCTAAGGCGATGATTTCTCCCCCCACCACTGCTTGGAAGACAATGCCGGTGTAGTAGGCCAAGGTTTGCAGCAAGCTCAGATCCAACACCACCCGCACTTGCTGGGCTTCCAGAATCTGGCACAACTGCCGCAGATCTCGCAGCCGCTCCGGCGACACAGGAAGCTGGGCCAGCTGAGGTAGAACCTGTTCCGGCTGGCCACGCAATCCCAGAATCTGCAGGCCAATCTGGCGGGCCGCCTCTGGCAGCGGAGCCGCTTCTAGGTAAACGTAGTCAAGCTGGGCAATGGCACGGCGCACCGCCGCCTGGGCCTTGGGAGTAACAGAGTTAAGCAGGCTCTCAGTCAGGCTCACATCTCCCAACAGCAATGTCCAGTTGCTGAGGCCGACAGCGCGCACGCAATCGGCCAAAAGCAGCAAGATCTCGGCATCTGCTAGCCACCCGCCTGCACCGATGAGCTCCACTCCAGACTGGAAAAACTCTTGGCTAGTGTAGGAGCCCTCCTCCCGCCGGCTATTGCGGAACACGTTGCCGTGGTAGTAAAGCCGCAGCGGCAGGGGCCCGCTGGCCAGACGCGTGGCTGCTGCCCGCACGATGGAAGCGGTGAATTCCGGGCGCAACCCCAGCATTGTCCCTTCCCCGTCCCGCAACTGCAGCACTGCCTCGGCGCGGATGGATCCCCCAGCCAGTAGCGTCTCCAGCCGTTCCAGGGTGGGCGTGATGATACGTTGGTAGCCGTAACGGCGAAAAACCTGGGTTAGCTGCGCCTCTAGCCTTTCCCGCCGCTGGACTTCCCGCGGCAAAAAGTCGCGGGCGCCAGTGGGAGAGCGCAGGGAACTGGTTTCCCAAAGCAAATCTGCACCGCCAGGACGATCGTCCACAGGCAAACTCCCACAGCCTGTCCTGCCGCATCCTAGCACTGGGGTAGAGGAGATCAAGTCTTCCGCCACGGAAAGCCAGGCCACGTCCAGAGGGGATCGGTGGAGCGCACCCGGTGCATCCCCGCGGCGGCAAAGCGGGCAAAGGCCGCCTCCGCCTGCTCGCTAAAATCGACTACGCCGGGGATCACCACCGGCGAGGTGCAATCTTCCAGAAGGTAAATCTTCTTGGCCAGGGCGGGATCCCTGGACTGGATCTCCTGCAGCAGGTCGCTTACCGTCCAGGCGACGCAGTGGCTTTTGGCTTGGCCAGCCACGATCAGGGCATCGAATTCCAGTAGGTGGCCGATAAGGGATTCATTTTTCTCGTCGATGGGATCCCCTTCCGGGCCGGTCAAGACTTCCGGGCTGAGGGCGGAGTAGTTTTCCGTCAGGGGGTTGGCCCCCTTGAGCTGCAAGCTGGGCTGGCTGCAGCGGGCAATGGTGTGGAAGAAGATCGCCTCCTCCACCGCCGGCACCAGGGCATGGCCAATCCCACCTAGCATGGAATGGTAGGGCCAGACAATGAGAGGATATTTCCCCCCTTTCTCCAATTGCTCGGCATAGTGGAGGGCGTAGACCTGCAGCCGCGTCAGATCCCCTTGGGTGAGGTTGGCGGCCACCGCGGGGTTGACCCGCCAGCGCCCGGAGCGGATCTCGGCGGCAGAAATGGCTGTAGCTGGCTCGGGATGGGATCCCTGGGCGTCCACCCAGAAGATAGGGTGGAAGATCTGCATGGCGGTGTGGGTGTCCAGGGTAGCCACGATCTGGGTGATGTGGGCGAGGTGGCGGTAGATAAATTGACACAGACGCCGGTTATCCTCCACCGCCCCCAGGCCGCTAGAACCACCCACAAACAGCTCAAAGCCAGGAATGCAGAAGGTATTTTGCACATCGATGAGCAACAAGCCTACCCGCACCTGGTCGGATTCTGCCGATGGGATGCGGTGCTCTTGGGCCCACTGCTCCGCCTCTAGGGCCCGCTGTTGGTAGGGCACCCGCCAAATCTCCCCCACCCGCTCGGGATCAAAATGAACAGGCAAGGGAAGTGTCGGCGGAGCTTGAGTCGTTACTCCCTGGACAGTGGTGTTCATGGCTTTTTAGAGTGCAGTCAAGCTCTTATCGCTGGGGCCACCTCGCCGGGATCCCTGGCAGGCCAAACCTGTTACCATAGTAGCTCCAACTTTGGCAAGGACTTCTTTGCCCGCTCCCCTAGCTTTTCAGCGGCTTGTCCCTTGAGGTTTCCATGGTGAATTCAGACTTCTCCTCCCTGCAGCCCCAGGACTACGGCCTGTTGACGGATCTCTACCAGTTCACAATGGCTGCCTGCTATGTGGGGGAGGGGCTGGAGAATCAGCCGGCGGCCTTTGAGCTGTTTGTGCGGCGCTTGCCTAGCGACTATGGCTACCTCATCGCCATGGGGCTGGCCCAAGCGGTGGAATACCTGCAGCAGTTGCACTTTCCGCCGCAAGCCTTGCAGGCGCTGCGGGAGACGGGCATTTTTGCCGAGGCACCGCAACGCTTCTGGGAGCTGCTGGCTAGCTGCCGCTTCGAGGGGGATGTGTGGGCAGTGCCGGAAGGAACGGCCGTTTTCGCCAACGAGCCGCTGCTGCGGGTAGAGGCTCCTCTGTGGCAGGCGCAACTGGTGGAAACCTACTTGCTGACCACCTTCAACTACCAAACCCTGATTGCCACCAAGGCGGCCCGCATGCGGGATGCTGCCGGGGATGAGGCCATTTTGTTGGAGTTCGGCACGCGGCGAGCCTTTAGCCCCCAGGCGGGCCTGTGGGCAGCGCGGGCAGCGCTGGCGGCGGGGTTCAATGCCACCTCCAACGTCTTGGCAGCTCTCAAGCTGGGGCGCAAGCCGGCAGGCACGATGGCCCATTCTCTGGTGATGGCCATTGCCGCCCTCTCCGGCGATGAGACCCGCGCTTTTCAAGCCTTCCGGCGCTACTTTCCCCAGGCGGTTCTGCTCATCGATACCTACGATCCCATCCAGGGAGCGCGCACAGCGGCCCAGCTCTTTGCAGCCACCCATCCGGATCAACTGGGATCCCAAGGCGAGATCGGCGGCGTGCGCATCGACTCCGGGGACCTGGAGGCCCTCTCCCACCAGGTCAAGGCCATCCTGCCCCAGGGGGCGCCGGTCTTTGTCAGCGGCGATTTGGACGAGTACGAGATCGAACGGCTGCACCGCTCCCAAGCTCCTATCAGCGGCTATGGAGTGGGGACGCGGCTGGTGACCGGCGAGGGCGTGAACGGAGTGTACAAATTGGTGGAGATTAACGGGATCCCAGTGGCCAAGGCCTCCTTTGCCAAAGCCACCCTGCCGGGGCGCAAGCAGATCTTCCGCGGTCCCACAGGGGACTTGCTCGGCCAGGCCGACGAGAGCCCGCCCCCTGGCTACCAGCCGCTGCTGCGCCCGATCCTGCGCAAGGGTGTGCTGTTGGAGCCCCTGCCGGATCTGGAGGCGATTGCCCGCACCAGCCGTGCCTCGGTCCTGCGCCTGCCCCAGGCAGTGCGGCAACTGCGCCAGCCGGCTCCCTGGCCTATGGCCCTGACCCCTGCCCTGCAGCAGGTTAAGGATCGTCACCTGGGCTCTTCCTAAGCAAGCAGAACCCCAGAGAAGGGGTTCCCGCTGCTCTATAATATTCTGGCTTTGGGGTTTCAGCTTTGCGAGTTTGTGCTTGGCAAGGCGCTGAAGTCCCCGCTCTGGCTGAAGTCTTACAAGTGCTTGTTTTCGCCTCCAGCTCTATGACCCAACGTGCCTTAATTACCGGCATCACCGGTCAGGATGGCTCTTACCTGGCCGAGCTGCTGTTGCAAAAAAACTATGAAGTCCACGGCATTGTCCGCCGCGCCAGCACCTTCAATACCGACCGCATCGACCACATCTATGTGGATGCCCACGATCCCAACGCCCGGCTGTTTCTCCACTATGGGGATCTCACCGATGGCACCACCCTGCGCAAGATCCTGGAACAGGTGCAGCCGACGGAGGTGTATAACCTGGGGGCCCAATCCCACGTGCGGGTCAGCTTTGAGGCGCCAGAATACACCGTCGATGCGGTGGCTATGGGCACCCTACGCCTCCTGGAGGCCATCCGCGACTACCAGCAGCGCACGGGGATCCGGGTGAAGTTTTACCAGGCGGGATCCTCGGAGATGTTCGGCCTGGTGCAGGAGATCCCGCAAAAGGAGACCACCCCCTTCTACCCCCGCAGCCCCTACGCCTGCGCCAAGGTGTACGCCTACTGGCAAACAGTCAACTACCGCGAAGCCTACAACCTCTTTGCCTGCAACGGCATTTTGTTCAACCACGAGAGCCCACGGCGAGGAGAAACCTTTGTTACCCGCAAGATCACCCGCGCCGTCAGCCGCATCGTGGCCGGCAAGCAGGACAAGCTCTACCTGGGCAACCTGGATGCCAAGCGGGACTGGGGCTACGCCAAGGACTACGTCGAGGGGATGTGGATGATGCTGCAACAACCCCAGCCGGACGACTACGTGCTGGCTACTGGCGAAACCCACAGCGTGCGGGAGTTTGCCGAACGCGCTTTTGCTTTGGTGGGCATGCCCATTACCTGGCGGGGATCCGGACTGGAAGAACAGGGACTCTACAAAGATCGCGTGCTGATCGAGATCGATCCCCGCTACTACCGCCCCACGGAGGTGGATCTGCTCTTGGGGGACGCCTCCAAGGCCAAGCGGGTACTGGGGTGGCAGCCCAAGGTGACCTTTGCCCAACTGGTGGAGCTGATGGTGCTGGCGGATCTGGAGGCCATCGGCTTGGATCCGGATCCCATCCTGGGGGAGCGGCGCACCCTCAACGGCCTGCTCAGCGAGGATCGCGCCTTCATCCGCACCCAACTGGGGGTTCGCTACGACTAATGGCACCGCTCCCCAAAGTCAGCTAAAAAACAGCTCTCACCCCTTGCTTAAAGGCCGGGCTAAGACCTTAATATAGGAGATCGCCAATTCTTTTGGCGCACGGCCAATGTTTTCGCCTGTGCTCTTCTGCTGAGTATCTTTGCCGATTTCGGAGAAACGCCCGCATGTCCCGCTACACAGGTCCCCGCCTCAAGATCATTCGTCGCTTCGGGGGACTTGATCTGCCCGGTTTGACGCGCAAGCGCCCCAAAAATACCAATCCACCTGGTATGCACGGGGCCGAGCGCAAGAAAAAATCCGAGTATGCCATCCGCCTAGAAGAGAAGCAGAAGGTGCGCCTCAACTACGGGGTGAGCGAGCGCCAGATGCTCCGCTACATGCGCAAGGCGCGGCGCTCCAAGGGATCCACCGGGCTAGCCTTGCTGCAGATGCTGGAGATGCGGCTGGATTGCATCGTCTTTCGCCTCGGCATGGCTCCAACCATTCCGGCGGCTCGGCAGTTGGTAAGCCACGGCCACATCGAAGTCAACGGCCGCAAAGTCACCATCCCCAGCTATGGCTGCAAAGTTGGGGATGTGATCACGGTAAGGAACAAGGAGTCTTCTCGCAAATTGGTGGCCGCCTACGCTGAGTATCCGGGGTTGTTCCTGCCCGATTACCTGGAATTTGACAAAGAGAAGCTGCGCGGGCGTATCAAAGAACTGCCTCCCCGAGAGCAGATCTGCGCACCAGTGAACGAGCTGCTGGTTGTCGAGTTCTATTCCCGTAAACTCTAGGCCTCTCTTTTGCCGTCATTGCGGATCGTGAGGAAACCTCAGGGGCTAAGCCCAGAGGGGGCGATTTTTCTCAGTTCGTCGCGTTTCTTCTGCTGGCGCCAGCGGTACTTGGCACCATGGCTATTTCGAAACGTTTCTCCACATCCTTATTACTACGCAACGCTGTCGCGAACGAGCTGCCCTAGCTCCCCTCTCCCAGAGGGAGAGGGGTTGGGGGTGAGGGAGAAAGAACCGAGCAGAGATCAAAGCCTGCCGACGGCCCGCTGCAGTTGTACCAGGGCGCGGTTGTAGGCGATTACAGCATTGGAGAGGTTGCCACGGACGGTGGTGAGGGCAGTTTCGGCGTTGATCACCTCTGTTTGCGTGCCCACCCCGGCCTGAAGGCGCAGCCGCGCCAGGCGCAGGCTCTCCTCTGCCGAGGCAATCGCTACCTTGGCTGAGTCGATCTGTTCGCGGCTGGAGCTGAGCGTGAGGAAAGCCTCTTCCACACTGCGCCGGATTTCGTTACGGCTGCCGATGAAATTGTTCACGGCCACCTGCCCGTCGATCTCGGCTTGGCGAGCCTGGGCGGCCGCCTTACCCCCGTCCAGCCAAGTCAAACTGAAATTGGCGCCGACCGAGTAGCCGATATCGAAGCTGTCGCGGCTGGCCTTGAAATCGTTAACCGCATCGAGGGTGGCGAACAAACCAATCTGGGGACCGTTGCTGGCTTGCGCCAGGCGCACACGAGCTTGGGCTTGTTCCAACTCTCGGCGTTGGCGCTCCAGCTCTTGCCTTTGGGCAAAAGCGGCAACAATAGTCTCTTCTAGGCTCAGGTCCCACTCTCCCACAGGCTCGATGGGATCCCTGGCCAGCACATCAGTGGGACTGGGAAAGTTCAGCAGCTCGGCCAGGCGGCGGCGGCTCAGTTGTTGGGTGTTTTGGGCCACCAGTAGGGTTTGTCGATTGTTGGCCAATTCGGTCTCCGCCTGGAGAATCTCGAAGCGGGTACCCACCCCAGCCCGCTCTCGGGCTTGGGCATCCCGCAGGGTGGCTTCAGAACTTGCAACGGCAGCCTGGCTGATGGCCACTCGGGCATCGGCGCTCTGCAGATCGTAGTAGGCGTTGGCCACAGCTTGTTTCACTGTCTGCAGGGTTTGCTCCAGTTGCAGTTGGGCGACGCGCAGAGCTTCTTGGGCCAGTCTTAGGTTTTGTTCTCTGATCCCGTTGTCGAAAGCGGTGTAGTCCACCCGCACCACGCTAGCTGAGAGAGTGTGAACTTCGCGGCTTGGCCTGCCACCAGGCGAGGGAGGTTCGCTGTATTGGTAACTGGCTCGAGTGGAGAGGGTGGGAGCAAAAGCTGCCTGCGCCAGGGCAACCCCAGCCTCAGCCCGTTCTACAGCCAGCCTTGCCTGCTGCACCGCTGGGTTTTGGGCAACAGCAATCTCCAGGGCTTCTTGTAAGGACAAGCCCTCCGTCCGCTCGATGCGCACCTCCAAAGGGGATTGAGGCACCACCAGTTCTTCGGCCCTAGCAGCCCCCTGCGAGACCGGGGCAGGAGTGGCAGGGCGGGCTTCGGGCGGGATCGACAGGGTGGGAGGCAGGTTGGGGGTGCGGATGGCTCGGCTATCTGGGAGAACCAAGGCGGCAGGATCAGGCGCTTTCGTTTCTTGGGCAAAGGCAGGCACAGCCCAGAGCAGGCTGAACAGGAGGCCGCAGGGGGCAAACCGGCTAAGGGACGACCGGGATCCCGCCGAGCTTGGCTGTCGTTGAGGACGTCGAAGCTGGCCCCTGGCTAGATGCTGCATCGCCATCGCGTTATCACTCTCAACATCACCTCTAGCAGTATCGCAAAGGAAGGGACGAAGATAAGACGGTTTTCCACAGGCTTGATTGCCGCTCTGTTTGGGCCGGTGGCAGGAAGCCGAACCTTCAGACAGCCCGCAGGAAAATCTTCTGCGCCATCAGGGCCCCTCTTTACCAGCCCCAACAGGTCTCGAGACACAAAAGGATAGCTTGGTAGCCCCGCACTTGAGTGCGCGCCGGAAAAGCCCGCTAGCGACTTTGGTCGCTTACCCATGATGGGGGTCGTTGATATAGTTTCATAGCTCAAACAACCTCT
>NZ_JAOALE010000012.1:0-79484 GCF_047462575.1 Synechococcus sp. 'PEA 65AY6A-5F PE A' | reverse complement strand
GCTGCATAGTTGAACAGTGATGTTCAGCAGTGTTCAGCGTAAATGTATCAGACTTATTCCCCAACTCAACTATCGCTATCCCTTGAAGCGGGAGCGCTTTCCCAAGGGATTACGGCCTGCTATTCAAAAGCTACCTGTGTTGCTGTTGGCCTCCTAGGGATCCATCTGTTGTCTTGAGTTACTTGGCTGTCTACAGGGCGTCTGGATCTACCCCTAGCTCTCGTAGCTTCCGGGCCAGGCGCCCTGCCCGTTGTTCGGCCTGCTCAGCCCTTTGCCGCTCCAGTTCGGCCTCGGTGGGTACCAGTTCCCCAGCAGCAGTGGCCCAGCGAATCCAGGTGGCCTCGATGTCCCGAAACCTGCCCTCCCACTTCACTAGGTACAATCCCAAAACCTCGCTCGGCAAGCAACCCTCTGCATCCTCTTGAATTGGCTCATAGCGGCCGCCCCTTAGCCGAAACCCCGCCCAGTCTTCTGGCTCAAACGGGTCAAACCAAAAGTACTCCGGCACCCGGATAATCTGCTCATAAAGTTGCTTTTTGCTTGTCTTGTCCTCCTGGGCAGTGCTGGGAGAAAGAAGCTCAATCACCACGTCCGGCCCTTTGCCCTGCTCCCAAATCACCCAGCTTTTGCGCTCGCCTTTAGGCACGCCCAACACCACAAAATAATCCGGCCCTTTGAAATTGCGGCCGCTGGTCTGCTCCAAGCTGTAGTAGAGAAACATATTGCCACCGACAAAGCCATCAGGGCGCTGCTGCAACCAGGTTTGGGTAGTGGAGATGAGCAAGTCCATCTGGCACCTGTGCCGCCAGCTTTCCATAGGTTCGCTGTCGTCGTAGGGGAGCTCGTCTTGGGTGGGGGGCAACTCGGGTAGATAAACCGGATCCAGCACCTCAGTAATTGGGTTCGGGTTAGTCATTGCCAGTTCTCCTCTCTTTACCCTTACAAGGTATCGGGATCCACCCCCAGCTCCCGCAGCTTCTGGGCCAGGCGCTCTGCTCGCTGTCGCTCTTGCTCAGCCCTTTGCCGCTCCAGTTCGGCCTCGGTGGGCACCAATTCCCCAGAAGCAGTGGCCCAGCGAATCCACGCGGCCTCAATGTCTGGAAACCTTCCCCCATCTCATTGTTGCCAGCAAAGCAGCTGGGGCGCTGCTGCGACCAGGCTTGGGTAACGCAGATGAGTGAGTCCATTTGGCACTTGCGCTGCCAGCTTTCCGCGAATGCACCGTCTAACTTGGTAGGTGTGTAGGTATAATCAGCACTTGGCTCCTGACTTTGTCATTATGGATGCACGTAGGGCAGGATAGTGCAAAACTAGCCCTCTTTGTAGCCTGGGCAGAAGCTACACTTTGTCAGCAGCACTGATTAGAAGGACGAGCTATGGAAAATTCCAACAAAGAAACTCTGCAACCGCGAGTTCTCCTGAGCTGGCCAATTCCGCCAGACTACATCCCACCGCCGCAGCTTTCAGATCGGCAAGTAACTGTCTGTCCCAAAAAAAGAGTGGGGGGCTGTGGACTAGGCTATGTCAACCGTCGTGAAGGCTTGGTGGAGTGTCCGGAAGGAGATTATGACCTCTATGACTTTGTCCAGCAGTCTGAGCAGATTGTGGATAAAGAGTTTGACTTGGTGATTGTACGAGCTGCCAGCTGCGAATACAGCAACCCCTTCAACACGAAAAAATTTGGCTGTCCAACCGTCTTACTAGCCGGAGATACGCATCAGTGGCACTTCCCCATCGAACATCTTTTGGCCTACTGGGCCGTTGAAGCCTTTGATTATGTTGTTACTGATTACAACCGCCAGCACCTGCACTGGTTTGCCGCGGCGGGCGCGGAAAACCTGGCCTGGCTACCTCTCATCTCCATGCATACGGTTGTCCACAAGTGGGTAGAAGCAAGAGAAAGCCAAGTTGTCTTTATTGGCCATCAGGGATCCGACCATCCCAGACGTTCCCGTCTGGTCGAAGCCATAAAGAGGGCACACTTGCCCATTCTTGCCAAAACTGCCAACCGTCAAGAGGCAGCCCGCCTATTTGCCGAATCGCTGATTTCGTTTAACTGCAGCCTGAATGGGGATCTGAACCTTAGGAACCTGGAAGTGATTTCTGCAGGTGGCTTTTTGCTGACAGACAAGCTCTCCTTTGCATCCGGCTTTGATGAGTATCTGAGCCCCGGCTTATACTGCGACGTCTATAGTTCTGAGCTGGAGCTAGTTGAGAAAATCAAGTTTTACCTAGAAAATCCAGGGCTGGCTCTAGAGATAGCTAAAAGAGCTTATGAAAAGTTTCTTGTGGACTGGCATCCCAAGCATCGGATAGCCGATCTGATGAATTGGGTTTTCAAGGGAGAGCTACCCAACTTTTACGCAGCTAAGTCCGATCCCAGATTTTTCATTAGCACTGCCTACAGAGATCTTGTCAATACACGCCTTGCTATCTACGAACCTGTTCAGGAGTTACACCGTGTAGAGGAGCAACTTAAGGTACTGGTTAGCAAAGACTGCCCAGTAGCAGTTGTGGCAGATCTCCTGGATCTGCCGAGACTAGAAGTCTATGTTGAGGCCGGGTTCCCAGTGTCTGAGCTTCCCAAGGACGAGAGGGTCGTTTCCAGAGTACATGTCTGGGAGGAAGAGTCCAGCCACTTAGGTACTGCGACTTGGGATGTTCTGATTGCCAGATCCAACAGCCATCTTACTTCTCGACTCCTGCCCTACTCAAAATTTGTTTTTGTCCTTGATGAACAAAATCAATTGGTGTTCTCGAACGCAACAAAGTTAGCGAGCGTTGAAAGAGTTTTCTTGGGCGCGACTAGAGCGGATGGATCTTCTTGGACACTACGTCTCAATTTTTATAAGGAGGAAGAAGGCGCAGCGCTATTCACGACTGACGAAATCTTTAGTAAGCAGTCATATCCTTTTTTAAACTTCGTCGATGGCGTATCAATAATTGTTGATGTAGGAGCAAACATAGGCATCGCAAGCGCCTACTTTCGAATGCTTTATCCAAATGCTACTATTCTTTGCTTCGAGCCTGACCCTGTAGCTCTTCACTTGCTGAAGCTAAACAGCCTAGAGATAGGCGGCTGCACTGTATACCCTTTTGGGCTGTACAGTGATGATATCACCAAGACTTTCTACAGTAGTCTTGTAACGGCCTGTTATAGTTCGATACACAAGAACCAATATGCTGACTTTCCAAGAGTTGTACAGCTTGTAAAGGCAAGCTCATTCCTAGGCTCATTTCTAAAGAGTGTTGGCGCTTACAACATCGATATTCTCAAGATAGATACTGAAGGTAGTGAGACCCAAATATTAAAGGATTTGTTCGAAATTCTAGTCGACATTAAGATAATATACCTAGAGTTTCACTCTGAAGAAGATAGACGATTAATAGACCAGATCCTATGCCCTACCCATGTTTTGTACAAGGGAAACATAGTTCACACACATCTAGGTACTCTTTGCTACTTGAGTAGAAGGTATATCCTTCATGACGTTTCACGAGAACCTCTTCGGTAAAAAGTTCTCCCAGTCAGCTAGAAATCGCAGAAGCCCCGCACTGTACCCGTAGGGTCAGTGCCGGGAGGAATGCGCTTTGATGAAGTACAATGAACTTATGAGCCAAGTCCTGACCGTCTCCTGTAAGCTCGAGGCGTCCCAGTCGCAAGCCGCCAAATTGGACGCGACGATGGAGGCTTTTGGCCAAGCCTTGAACTGGGTCAACCAGAACACGCCGGAGAAGATCGTCAACGCGGTCAAACTGCAATCCCTTTGCTACTACGAGATTCGAGCCCGGTTTGGCTTGTCCAGTAACTTGGCTCAACAGGTGTGCAGACGGGTAGCGGGTTCCCGCAAAGTGGCTAAGCAGAAAAAGCGTCCCGTCAAGGAGTTTAAGAGCGGCTTTGTTACCTACGACGCTCGCATCTTTTCGTTCCGTCAAAAAGACTGGACGGTGTCGCTGACCACGGTTGAAGGGAGAGAACGCTTTGAGCTAGCCATTGGTAACTACCAGAGGGGAATGCTGGCTGGCTCTAACCCCAAATCGGCCACCCTAGTCCAGCGGAAGGATGGCTCCTACTACATCCAGATTTGCGTAGAGAAAAAGCCACCCAAGCAACAAGATACCGACAAGGTGATCGGGGTGGACTTGGGGAGGACAGATATTGCCCATACGTCAGAGGGGGACAACTGGAATGGACAGCAGTTGAACAAAGTCCGAGACCACTACTCCCGGTTGAGGGCGGTACTCCAACGCAAAGCCAGTAAGGGCACCCGCAGTTCGCGGCGCAGATGCAGAGAACTGTTGCAACGGCTGTCTGGCAAGGAGAGGCGCTTTCAGGCGTGGGTCAATCATCGCATCTCTAAAGCTATTGTCTCTAGGGCAAAGGCTACCAACAGCGCTATCGCCCTGGAAGACCTGACAGGGATCCGGGAAAGGGTCAATCAACAACCCCGCAGCAAAGCCGAGCGGCGTAGGACCAACAGTTGGGCGTTCTACCAACTACGTCAGTTTCTGGAGTACAAGGCGAGGGTTGCAGGGGTTTCTCTGATTCTTGTGCCGCCCGCCTACACGTCGCAGACCTGCCACAAGTGTTTGCATATCCATCCCGATCCTGCGCAATCCTACCGCAGTGGCAAGTCGTTCAAGTGTGGGCACTGTGGATGGGAAGGGGATGCGGATTTGAATGGTGCGAATGTGATTGCGCTTTTGGGGGCTGTCGTAAACCAGCCTAGAGGTTCGGGCCTGTTTTGTTCTCTGGTAGAGCAGAGCAGGCTCAGGGCTACTGAAAGCCCGCTCCGTACCGCTTAGCGGTCGGAGCCGGGTAGTTTACGATCCACGCCCACTTCGAGCATTTTTGCGTTGGGGGCTCTATCCGTGCTGTTCTGTTCCAGCTTGGCCACACGAGCTTCCAGCTTGCGCAAGGTACGTTGGAGCTCAGGCAAGTGCCGCTGGACGGCCATGCTCTTGCGCCATTCGGAAATGGGTTGATGGGGGTAGCCTGCCACCGTTTGACCGGCGGGGATATCGCTGGTGACGCCTGTTTGGGCGGCCACACGCACGCCATCGCCGATGTGAAGATGCCCGGCCAAGCCACATTGCCCAGCCAAGATGACGTGGTGGCCCAACTGGGTGCTGCCGGCAATGCCCACCTGAGCCACGATCAGGCAGTGGGATCCGGTGCGCACGCCGTGGCCAATTTGCACCAGATTGTCGATCTTGGTGCCGCGGCCAATACGGGTCTCGCCAACGGCGGCCCGGTCGATGGTGGTGTTGCTGCCCACCTCCACGCCGTCTTCCAGCACCACCCGGCCCGCCTGCAGCATGCGCCGCCAGGAGCCATCGGGGAGGGGAATGTGGCCAAAGCCGTCGTCGCCAATGACCGCGCCGCTGTGGATGAGGCAGTCGTCGCCAATTTCGGTGCGCTCGTGAATGACGCAGTTGGCGAAAAGCTGACACCGGGATCCAACCCGCACGTGGGGGTAGATGGTTACGTTGGGGTGGATTTGGGTGTAGTCGCCAATTTTCACCCCTTCCATCACCACCACATGGGGCCCAATGGCTACCCCCTCCCCCAACTCCACGCTGGGATCGATCACGGCGGTGGGATGGATCCCAACAGGCAAGCGATAGGGCTGGTAAAACAGCTCGATGGCCTGGGCAAAGAGCAGACGGGGATCCTTCCCTCGCAGGCAAGCAATGGGGCGGGGCAGAACCAGCGATTCCTCCACAATGACGGCGCTGGCTTGGGTCTGCTCCAGCAAGGGTAGGTAGCGGGCTTCACTGAGAAAACTCAGCTCTCCTGGGCGCGCCTCTGCGAGGCTAGCCACGCCGTGAATTTCTAGGTTGGGATCTCCCTCGTAGGGGCATCCCAATTTTTGGGCGATCTCCTGTAGCTGCATTGGGCTTGAGATCCTCTACGATTGCAGCAGCCGCACATCCATCACGGTTCCACGCAAGTTGTAGCTAAAGGTCTCGAGCTCCAGGGGAACGCCGACTTTGACGCGGTTGTTGCCTAGGACAACGCCATTTTCTGTCCGCTGGCCCCGTCCCCGCAAGGTAAACACCAGATCAAAGCGGTAGGGCTCTGGGTCAGGCAAGTTCTCAACCCGTCCATCGGGAAAAACCACCGGCACAGTGCGGCTGACATTTTCCACCCGCACCACCTCCACCTGGCCGTAGGGTTGGTTGCGGATGATCAAGTCAGCCTTCTGACCTACTTGAAAAGGTTCCAGGGATCGGCTGCTGACTCCCCGCACAATCATATCCACTTCCACCGGCAGCGTGGGGCCACCCCCCACCTGGACGACGCTGCCCGCCTGCCGCCCGGGGAAAAACAGGACAGCCGCAATCGCCGCTACTACAATGGCCAGCGCCCCCAGATCCAGAAGGCTGACCTTCCCCAGCAGACGCCCCCGTTCATCGATGAGCCGCATGGCCACTTCTCTTCCAACACCCTGCTTTATTGTAGGGTGCTCTCCTAACTGGGAAACATGGTCATCGGCCAAGTGCAGCCACCCGCGCGCTCACCGCTAGGTAACCAGTGGCAGCCAACTGGCAAAGAAGTGGAGCTGACGGGAGTCGAACCCGTGTCCGAGATGGGTACTGGGGGCTCACTCCTTCACAGGCTTAGCCTTTCTGACCCTCGAGGCAGGGATCGCCGTTTAGATCCCGGCGATGGGAGATCTCCGCCTAAGCTTAGGCTCTCCCTCGACGGAGCCGGAGAAGAGAGCTGCACCCGTTGGGGTTGTGACCCGCCCACTTAACGGGGTCGTGGGAGGATCCTCGAGCTCAGACTTCTCTTACTGAGCCTTAGGCAGCCAGAGCAGCCGCTTTACGAGCAAAAGGTACGACGTTGTTCGCACGTACTGTGTTGAGCCTGGTGGTAACGGGATAAGCTCAATCCCGACCTGCATCATGAACCCTTGTTCGCCACCCCGTCGAAACCGTTACAGCCCCGGGGTTAGCTTACATCTAGACTAGCAAAACTCTCGGGGATCCGGCTAGAGTCTTTGCGAATGTGACAAAAGTCCTGCTATCATAACGAAAGTGTAAACTCGGGTCGGTAGCTCAGCGGTAGAGCACTCGGCTTTTAACCGATTGGCCCAGGGTTCGAATCCCTGCCGACCCAGCTTTCAATGCCCTCTCTCCCCTGCCCCAGCCTAAGCTAGGATTCCAGGAGGCAGGTGGGAGAGGCGAGGTGGCCGTTCTTGCGTGGCAAGACCTAGGCAAAGAGGGGGAGGTCAAGCTGTTGCTGGCGCCGTGCGTGGAGGAGGCGCTAGCGAGCCTGGCGGAGGAGGCTGAAACTCGAGAGACGGTCTTTGTCTCCAAGCTTTGGCACCGAATTCCTGCCCAGGATGCCATCCTCGATGAGTGTCTGCAAGTGCTGGCGAGGGTAGCCCTATCCCTCTGGCCTTATTGGTATGGGGAAAAGTTTGAGCCGGGCACAACGGCAGAGGTTCAAGCTCACAATCGTCTCCGCGCCCAAGAGCTACCAGCAAAACAGGATCCCACCATTGCCAACGCCTGGCTCAAGGCGGCCATGCACCTGTGCCAACAGCAACGCCTGCCTCTGCTGCCAGGGATCCAGCGGGCGATCCAGGTGCAGCAACTGGCCAAGGCCATTGCCCCTCGCGAGCTGACCTTGGCTTTGGCAACCAATGAGACGGAGCCGGCGCCCAGCTACTTACTCGGCTTGGCCAAGGCAGCTATCTGGTTGGCTGACCACAGTCAGGCACGGCTGGTGCTGGTGGTGCCGAGCGCTTTGACTGATCACCCCGAATTGGCCTCCGTGAGCTACGGTGCCATTCGACTGCCGCTTCCTGAGAGGCTAAAGGAGTTCGACAGCTCGGTGCAGGTGGTGGTGGGTTACAAGGGATCCCCTCACCCCTTCAGTCCCGCTGAGAGAAAGCTGGCCGACCGGGTGGCAGCAGATGCGCAGTTAAAGAATTTGCTGGAATTCAACCAAACTGTACAGAGTGTTAACGGACGCACTTTCCGAGCGGATCTGCTTTGGCGGGAGGGTAAGGTGGTAGTGGAAGTGGATGGGCCAGAGCACCGCGAGCCAAACCACTACTACCAGGATCGCCTGCGGGACTACGAGTTGCTCATCTCCGGCTACTTGGTGTTGCGGATTCCCAATGAGCTGGTGATGTCCGACTGCGAGCGGGCGGTGGAGATGATCCGCGAGGTGGTTCAATTGCAACAGAGCCGGCTTTGAGGCAGGGCTGGAGGTTGGGGAAATGAGCGATTTGTTGCCCAAAAGCGAAATCTTGCTCTGGAAGCTCCTGCTAACAGGGGAAGAACCGACCAAGTCGCAAGTGAAGCCAAAGCATAGGGCCAAAGAGCTCAAGCTGTTGGAGGAAAAGGGCCTCATTGAATGCAAGACTGTAGTCGAAAAGGGAAGGAGGATAACCCGGCTTGTGCTGACTGACAAGGCCTGGGACTGGGCTTCTACCACACCTCCAACAGCCATCGCCCGCTCCAAGTCGCCAGAGGCAGCAGTTGTTTTGCAAAAGGCGTTGGCAACCCTAGTGGATTACGCACAGCGGGAGAACGTTCCCTTGGCGCGGATTCTAGGCCTACGGCCGAGTAGCGCGAACAGACCCTCTCTCGGTGGAGCAGCCCCTGTTCCTACTGGGCAAACGCAGCCCTGGGAAGTTAGCGAAGGGGAGGTTGATCCTAACTTCCTCGAGAAGGTCTTTCGCACCTGCGAGGAGATGGGAGGGCGCTACTACCTAGTCTACTTATCCGACTTGCGCAAAAGATTTCCCGATGTTCCCTCCTGGCTATTGGATCAGGCGCTCCTGACTTTGAGCCGCCAAGCCAAGATAGTGCTGATGGACCTGGACGATCCTCTGTCTATTACTCCTGAAATCGAAGCCGCCGCTATTGACCTGTACGGCTACAAAAAGCACGTTCTTCGTGTTAGGAACTAGCCATGACTTCCAAGGAAAGTACCTCTTTCTCAATCAACCAACAAAAAGCTCTAGAAGCCCTCAAGGAGGTTGATTTTGATTGGACAGTTCATCTTAGAAAAATCTGGCAACCTCCGGATTTTGACGTTCCTGAGCTTAACCGGGATGTCAGGGAGCAGCTATTCAGCCGGCTGGAGAAGTTAATCCAATCTCCCCAGATGGAGACACCCTTTGGAATCCCTGTGCTTGGCAAGGGTGGCTCTGGCAAAACCCACCTTCTCAGGGTCTTAAGACAGCACTGCTTTGAAAAAGGGGTGGGATTTGTCCTAGTGGACATGACCGATGTGAAGGACTTTTGGGAAACCGTAATCCAGGGCTACCTCACCTCTCTGCTTCAGGAAGAGCCTGATGGCACTAGCCAGCTCCAAAAAATTCTCGATCTGGTCTTTCTGAGAGCTCTCTCTACTCCCAAGCAGGCGAAGGAGATCGCCAGTTTTTCCCACGAATCTTTGCTCGACGTCATTAGACAAACTCTGCAATGGCTATTCACTCAAGATCGCAAGCACACCATCAAGTACCAAGATTGTGTACGAGCTGCCATTCTAGCTAATTCGAATGATTTTTCACTGGCGTCAATAGGTACTAGCTGGATACAGGGCCTAGGTGTGGAATCAGAGGTTGCCCGACAATTCGGTTTTACCAACGCCAGCTTAAATCCTAGTCAAGTTGTTGCAGGGCTTTCTTGGCTGATGAGCCTAAGGGGACCCACTGTAGTTGCTTTGGATCAGTTGGATCCCATTGTTGTGCAATCTCATACAAGTCCTAGTCCTTCGTCATCCTTGCAGGAGCTCTCGCCAGAGACAGAAAGAGAAGCTTCCCAAAACATCATTCATAACATCGCAGGTGGCCTCATTGGGCTACGGGACTGCCTCTCCCGATCCCTTGTCATCATCTCGTGCCTAGACCAGTCTTGGGAAATTCTAACGAAAACAGCTGTTAAAACCTTTACAGGACGCTTTGAGCGGCCTTTAACTTTGAGGCCTCTTCTTTCGGACAGTGTCGCTGAGGCAGTTGTTGTTCCTCGCCTGCAGGCTGCCTACCACAAGGTGGGCTTTATCCCTCCCTATCCTTCCTACCCGTTTAAGCCGGAGTTCTTCCAGCAGGGTATCTGTCCTCGGCAGCTCTTCCCTCGGCAGCTCCTCCAGAAATGTCATGAGCACAGGGAGCAATGCCTACGGGAAGGGAGAGTTACCGAGTTAGGTGTCCCAAGTTCTGCTCCTATCACTCCAAGTCTCCCTCCACTGAAGGAACTAGATCGAATCTTTGAGGAGGTCAAGCAAAAGGTTGATATTTCCCCGTATTTACAGGAAAACGAGAGCGAGATATGGAAAGAGCCCCTAGCTTCTCTGTGCAACTTTCTCGTCCGGCAGGAAAAGTTGCCGGCTAGTATTGGCATCCAAGTGGAAACTGACTTCCCTGGATCCAGAAGTTTCTCGCCTCTGCATTCTCGCTTGCGGCTAATCTTCTACGAGGCAAACGAGCGGGAAAGGCACCTTTGTTTTACAGCTATTCAATCAACTAATCCTAGATCTTTCCAAACTCGCTTAGTAGCTGCTAGGACGGCAGCCGGGATCGACGCGGCCCTGCGATTTCGCAAGTTGGTAGTGGTGCGCACTACCTCCCTACCAGGAGGCGAACGTACTCAGAAACTGTGGCAAAAGTTCCTTGAGGAGGGTGGGATCCACTGGCGGCCCAGTGAAAGGGAAATCAGGGTTCTGCGGGCCCTGGAGCAGCTCCAATCCAGACCCGGTTTTACGGACTGGCTGGCCGAGCGGCAGCCCCTTGCCCAACTGGCAGCCGCCGAGCCGGATTCGGGTCTGGCCAAGCTCCTCGCCTGGCTGAGGGAAGGGATCCCTGCGCAGGAAACTCCAAAAGTTGAGCCTGCCAAAAAAGGGGATTTCTCACTTTCTAGGGTAGAGAACGGCAAGGCCCCTCAAGCCAAGCAGGATCTGCACCTAACGGGTTTGTTGGTCGGGCGGCGTTGGGTGGCCAATCGAGAAGGGGATCCGGTCTTTCTGCCCGTCCCAGAGCTGGTGCGGCACACTGTGATTTTGGCTGGCAGCGGCTCGGGGAAAACGGTGCTCTTGAGGCGAATGGTGGAAGAGGCAGCCTTGCAGGGGATCCCTTCCATCGTCATCGATGCAGCCAACGACTTGGCCCGGCTGGGGGATCCCTGGCCTGCCGCTCCCGAAGGCTGGACAGAGGAGGATCAGGCTAAAGCAGAGCGCTACTTTGCCCAAACCGAGGTGGTGGTTTGGACCCCTGGGCTGGCGGCGGGCAACCCCCTCACCCTTGCCCCCCTGCCGGACTTTGCTGCGCTGGCCGGTGATCCCGAAGAGCTGGAGCAAGCCGTCGACATGGCCTGGGGCGCCCTCCAGGAGATCGTGGCTCCCGGCAAGACCGTCAGCGACGAGCTGAAGCGGGGGGTTCTTAAGGCAGCTTTGAAGTACTTTGCCACCCACCAGCCGGGATCTCTAGCTGACTTTGCCGAGTTCCTTGCGGACCTGCCTCCGGAAGCAGGAGCCGGTATCAGCAAGGCGCCGCAACTGGCGCTGCAGATGGCTAATCTCCTCAAGGCTGCCATGGTTAACAACAAGTTGCTCCATCAACAGGGGATGGCGTTGGATCCGGCCATCTTGTTGGGGCTGGGCTCAGACTACGGCAAAACCCGGGTGTCGGTTGTCAACTTGGTGGGCCTTCCCACCCTGGGGGAACAGCAGCAATTTCTCAATCAACTGGCCATGGCGCTGTTTACCTGGATCAAGAAAAACCCCGCCCCGCCGGAAGCGCCAGTGCGCGGGCTGTTGGCCATCGACGAGGCCAAAGACTTTGTGCCCTCCCAGGGGACTACCCCCTGCAAGCAGAGCCTGCTGCGCCTGGCCGCCCAAGCGCGCAAATACGGCTTGGGTCTCATTTTTGCTACCCAAGCACCCAAGAGCATCGACCACAACGTCATCGCCAACTGCTCCACCCAGTTTTTTGGCCGAGTCACGTCTCCGGCAGCCATTGAGGTAGTGCGCGAGCAAATTGCCCAGCGGGGAGGAAGCGGAGAAGATGTGGCTGTCTTAAAGGTGGGACAGTTTTATCTCTCCTCGCAGCAGCTTCACCCGCCCTGCAAAATCCAAACTCCTTGGTGCCTGTCTTTTCACGCCCCCACCCCTCTAAGCGAAGCTGAGGTGATCCAGCGCTCTCAAGGCAGCCAATCCTAGCTCCTGCCTGGCGCCCTGCTCTGGAAGAACTGTTGCCCCTTCCCCCAGCTAGTAAGTAGTTGGCAAGGATCTGGAGGGGAGTTATGCTCCCTTAAGACGTTGGCCGGGAAGGGGCAATGGGATCAGTCAAAAGACAAGCTCGGATTTTGCTCTTGCTGGCCATTGGGGCTTGGCTGAGCTGGGGGACGATGGCCTGGTCTTTCGCCTCTTGTCGGGAGCGGGATCCTCTCCTCCTACGGCAAGTCTTGGCTGCGATGGGCCGGCCTGAGGTGGTGGTGGAGGAAGTGGCTCTGTTTGATGGGGATCAGTGCCTTGTCCAGTTGGTGTTGGATCGCCGCGGGCTGAGCGGATCCCTGCCGCCGGAGATTGGCCAATTCCACCACCTGCGGGCTTTGTCTCTCAGTTACAACCAGCTTTCTGGCCCCATCCCCGCCGAGCTGGGGCAGTTGAGGGAGTTGGAACAGCTTTTTCTCGACTACAACCAGTTCTCCGGCCCCGTTCCGCCGGAGCTAGGGCAACTGCGCAACCTGCGGGGCCTGTTTTTGGATCACAACCAGCTCTCCGGCCCCATCCCCCCAGAGCTAGGCCGGCTCAGCCGCCTAGAAAACCTCAGCTTGCAAAACAACCAGCTCAGCGGCGCCATTCCCGCCCAACTGGGCCAGATGCGCTCCCTCAAGGGGCTGTTTTTGGATCGCAACCAGCTCTCTGGGCCCATTCCGCCCCAACTGGGGCAACTGCACAACCTGGAAAACCTCTACTTGTCAGACAACCGCCTCAGCGGATCCCTGCCTCCGGAGCTGGCCCAACTCAAGCAATTGCGGGATCTGCGCTTGGCCCGTAACCGGCTCACGGGCGAGCTGCCCAGCTTCTTGGCAGAACTGCCGCGGCTGGAACGGCTCCACATCGAGGGCAACCCTGGCCTCTGCCTGCCGGCGGCCCTGTCGAGCTGGTTTGCCGGTCTCAATCCAGGGGATCCCACCTCCGCCCGCCCCTGCCCCTAGCGCTGGGATCTGGGTTTGCCGGCCTCCAGGTCTTCCGCCGACCTGCGATACTGGGATCAGGTGTCCACAGCCCACTACGCGAACGGTCAGCCATGTATATCCTAGAATTGCTTTTGAAAGGGAATCCCGCCCCCATCGTCGTCCACCAAAAAGAGGAGGAAGCGGCCAACCGCGCCTACCAAAGCGTGGTCAACGCTCTCCAGAGCGGATCCCCCCAAAGCTTGGAGCTGACCTGTGACCGCACCGGCAAAAAGGTGTTCCTGCTCACCGGCGAGCTGTGTGGCGTGCAAATGACCACCAAGTCGGGTGGCCCTGGTGCCCCAGGAACTCGTCCCGGCTTTTTGGCGCAGTTGCAGGGTTGAGAGCAGCTCTTCGGGTCTTCGCGAGGGATTCTCATGTCGGAGAGGGGGACAGAGTCCTTGCGCGGCGGCAAGAGGGAGTCCCCGCCGGCCATTCGGGTGGAGGGCCTGACCTTTGCCTGGCCGGAGCGTCCCCCGGTTCTGCGGGAGTGCAGCTTTGTCATTCCCAAAGGCCAGTTGTGGATGCTGCTGGGGCCTAACGGCAGCGGCAAGTCTACCCTATTGCAACTGTTGTCCGGATCCCTCACCCATCCTCAGCCCCTAGCGGGCCACCTGGAGGTGCGCGGGCGGCTGGGCCACGTGTTTCAAAACCCGGATCACCAACTGTTCATGCCGACGGTAGGGGCAGACGTCGCCTTTGGTTTGGGGGCAGAACCCCTCACGTTGGAAGAGATTGCCGAGCGGGTGGAAATGGCCTTGGAGCAGGTGGGCTTGCGGCACTTGATCCGCCGGCCCATCCACGGCCTCAGCGGTGGACAGAAGCAACGGGTGGCAGTCGCTGGGGCGCTGGCCCGGCGCAGCGAGGTTCTGCTTTTGGACGAGCCAACAGCCCTGCTGGATCCCGAGAGCCAGGCGGAGTTGCTGCGGTGCATCCGCCGCCTGGTGGATCAAGAGGGGATCACCGCTCTCTGGGTAACCCATCGGCTGGCAGAGCTGGAATGGGCGGATGGAGCAATTTTCCTCTCCGAAGGACAGGTGCGCCATCAGGGATCCCCAGAGCAGGTGCGGCAACAGCTTGGACAACTGTTTGGCGCCTTCAGGTCTTAGCCCCGCTGATCCCGAAGAGATCGCAAAAGGGTGGCTGCAACCCCCGGCGGTCGCTGCTTAGAATGGTAATGTATCCACAGCGATCGATAGGTTGGCAGCAAGGCATCATCCTGGACTTATCTACCCTGCGGAGCGGCAGGTTTCTGCCTGTTGATCCGCGAGTGCGCTAGATCCCTGCGGATCTGCGTCAGCAGATTATACCCGTGGGCCCCTGGCCCCATCTCGTTGAAAGGAGCTTGAGAATATGGGACTGTCTGAAGTCATTGCCAAAGAGCTGGAGAACGCGCGCAAAGTCTGCTCTGAGTACGGCGAAGGGGATCCTCACTGCCGTGCAGCTTGGGATGCTGTTGAGGAAGTGCTGGCAGCCCGCAGCCACCAGCCCAAAGCTCCCAGCAGCCTTGAGCAGCACTGTGCTGAAAACCCCGACGCCGTCGAGTGCCGTGTTTACGACACCTGATTTCTGGTAACCCTGCAGATCGGTCTCGGTTTATCGACAGCGATCGCAAGTGGGATCCCCGACAAGATCCAGCGGCCTGCCAGCTCCCTGCTGGCGGGCTTCGTCTTTCTGGGCCGGAATGCGTAGCTGGGCACCGAGAATTGAGTCCAGCCGGGACACTTTGCTCACCCCAGGAAGAGGGAGGATCGCCGGCTACTTCGAGCAACAACCCTCGAAACCCCAGCCCCTCGAACTTGAGGGTTGTGGGAGGCACCCTGCTCGCAAAGAAAGTTTCTCACGGAGAAAGCTTTTGAGCAGAGTCAGCCCGCCGCCATTGCCTCATCCACAAGACAAAGGCTGTTCCCAGCAGCACCATTTGTGGGATCAGCGTCTGCCAAGTGGGATACAAACCCAACCAGCGCAGCTTCGGGATCCCGGATAAGGGGGTGATCGGAAGCCAGCCCGCCACTTGCAAAGCATGGAGGCCGCTGCCCAGGAACTTAAAGCCCAAGTAAAAAATCAGCAGGCTTAAACCCCGGAAAAAAGCCCCCAAGGGCAGCTTCAGCCCCACCTGCAGCAGCAAGACCGCCATCCCCACCAGCAGCAGGGATCCCAGACCGATCCCCAGCCAGAGATCTTTTGCCGCCAGGGAAGGGGCCAATCCCACGTAAAACAACACCGTTTCTGCCCCCTCGCGAAACACCGCTGCAAAGGCCAGGAAAGCTAGGGAAAAAACCTGGCCTGTGGCGAGCGCTGCCTGGGCTTGTTCTTGCACAAAGGTCTGCCAGGAAGCAAGGGCGGCCCGCCGGTGCAGCCAGAGGCTGACCGAAAACAGCAAACCTGCTGCCACCAGCCCAGTCATCCCCTCCAGTACCTCTTGGCGGGTGTGGGTCAGCAACTGCTGGAAAAACAACTTCACCAGCAAGGCGAGCATCACCGCTGCCAGCAGACCCATGGATCCCCCCAGCCACACCCAGCGCTGCGGGGCCGACTGCCCACTTTTGCGCAGAAGGGCCAGCAAAGCCACCAGCACCAAAAGCGCCTCCAGACCCTCCCGCAGCAAAATCGAGGCAGCATCCAAAAAGGTGTAGTCCGACATAGGTTCACCCAGGCAGGTGGCTCAATTCTAGCGTTACCTGAGGAGAGGCTCAGGTGGTGGCGGGGATGAACTTCAGAGCAGCAGAGTTGATGCAGTAGCGCAGACCCGTTGGTGGGGGACCGTCCCGAAACACGTGCCCTAAGTGACCACCACAGTTGGAGCAGTGAACCTCGGTGCGAGGCACAAGCAACTTCCAATCCGTCTTGGTGCCGATCACATGAGGAGCAATCGGCTCCCAAAAACTGGGCCAACCAGTGCCACTGTCGTATTTGGCTGCCGAGGAAAAGAGCTCCTGCCCACAGCCAGCGCAGACATAGATCCCTGGAGCCTTGTTGTCGTAGTAGGCGTTGCGGAAGGGGGGCTCGGTTCCCTCTTGGCGCAGCACATAGTACTGCTCTTCGGTGAGCAGTTGTCGCCACTCAGCGTCGGTTTTGGTAACGGGATAGATTTCTTGAGCCATCGCCTGTTGCTCTCCTGTCAAGCTGAGGGGTGCCGTAACGAACCCGGCCACTGTCAAGTCAAAAGCTTGCCTCGTCGCATAAGCGGTTTGTCCGTCCTGACATGGGTGAAGCCATCGCCGCCGGACTCTCCAGTTGCCCTGTCCGGCTGTTTCTGAGACTTGCAAGCAGATGCTTGTATGTATCTTAACTCTTCTTCACGTCTTCTTCCCCACAAAGGCGAAGGTACGGGTATCTTCACCATTGGTCGGCTACCCCTCAGCCAAAGCCGGCAGTTTCCGCGCGGCAAAGAGTCGGCGAGCTTCTCTATGAGTTCTATCTGTAGCTTCTATCCCTGGCTGGGGACATACTCCCGCTACAATGAGCACAGGCAAGGGATCCGTTCGGCCTAGGCGGGCTGGCCTGGGGATTCTTTTGCTAACCCTGAAAACGACGGAGTTATTGCCATGTTGCTGGTCGGCTCAGGCGCCAAGTTTGTGCAGCAGCTCGAGCAGTGTGGGGCTCTGGCCATCTTTGTTACCCCAGAAGGGGGATCGGAAGGGCACTACCTGCGGCGGCTGCGCGGAGCTGGCTACGAGGTAGTCACCCTTTCCAGCAAGGGGATTGGGGATCTGGCCAGTTATCTGACGTCCAGCCATGGGGTGCGGCCTGCCACGCTGGGCAAATCGCAGCGGCGCACCTATTTCTACCCCTCGTTGATCGAGCAGTACCGCGCCACCTTGCCCCCAAAGGCCAAGGGATTGGTGTTTTGGTTTTACGAGGGGCATGTGCTCAGCCGGCAAGAGCTCTCCTACCTGGTGAAGCTGAGCCAAGAAGATAAGGGCGTGAAATTTGTGGTGGAGCTGGGTCGAGAGCGGTCAATTCGGTGGCAACCTCTGCAGAGTGCCTGAGGATCTGTTCAGATTCCTCGAAAATTCTTTGCTACCATCTCAAGTAGGCGGCCTGCAGCCCAGACTCTCATCTTGCCGGTGGCCTTCCGTGCCTGTGACCTTGCCGAACGTCTCGCTGCAACAGGGTACTTGGTTTAAGCTGATCTGCGGCGCAAGTTTCCACCACTTGCCGTCGATTCGAGAGTTAGCTTTCCTCTACACGCTTGCCGGTGCCGATTGCATTGACGTCGCCGCTGACCCAGCCATTGTGCAAGCTGCCCAAGAAGGGATCCGGCGGGCCCAGGCAGAAGATCCCCAGGTGGGGTCCCCCTGGTTGATGGTCAGCGTCAACGACGGCGAAGATGTGCATTTTCGCAAGGCGGTGCTGACGGATCCCGTCTGTCCTGCCGACTGTCCGCAGCCCTGCCTAGCCGTTTGTCCGCCCCACGCCCTGATCCGGGCAGGCACTTCCACCCAGGTTCACATCCGGGCAGAGCTCTGTTACGGCTGTGGCCGCTGTGAGCCGGTGTGTCCCCACCAACGCATCGCCACCCAAGGCTATCAGGTTGCGGCGGCGGAGATCCTGCCGTCCTTGCTAGAGCTGGGGGTTGAGGCGGTGGAAATCCACACCCGTATCGGTCGACAGAGCCAATTCGCGCAATTGTGGGGATCCCTAAAGCCCTGGCTGCGGTGGCTGCGGGCCGTCTCGATCAGCTTTAACGATGGTCCCGGCCTCGAGGTCTATTTGCGGGATTTGCTGGCCTTGATGGATCCCTTGCCGGAGGTGTTGATCTGGCAGGTGGACGGTCGGCCTATGAGCGGGGATCTTGGAGCTGGCGCCGGCAAGGCCACTCTGAAGTTGGCCCGAAAGGTGTTGAGCATGGGGTTGCCCGGCTATGTGCAGTTGGCAGGAGGAACCAATGGGCAAACGGTGTTGCTGCTGGATCCCCGTTGGCCGGTGGCGGGGGTGGCCTTCGGCAGCTATGCGCGACAGTTGGTGGCCACCTACTTGGAGGGGGGGCCTGGATTGGCAGGTGGGATCCCAGTGGCCAAGCAGTTGGTGCAGCAAGTGAAGCAACGAGCGGTGGCCCCCAGACAAACCTGTTTTTCCAGTGTTTAACAACGTTGCCCGACCATGAGTTTCTTAGTACAGCCCTTCAACCCGTCGGCGGATCGGGAAGGTGCTCCGCACCGCTCCAGCGAACGCACCTCTTTTCCCGGGCAAGTCCTCTACAACGACGATTTGGGCAAGCTGCTGGACGTTCTGCCCGCCTCCATCCGCCAGCGCCTGGAGCAGCATCCCCAGTTGGATCGGCTGGTAGAGGTGGTGCTGGATTTGGGCCGCCGCCCGGAAGCCCGCTTCCCCGGCTTTGCCGATTACCTCTCGGAGGAGGTGGTCACCCGCGCCGACCTGGATCTGGTCATCAGCCAAGTGGGAGAGTTTAGCGGCGACAACCGCGCCGGCATTGCCTCAACTCTGCACCGGATCAGCGCCATTCGCAACCGCCAGGGCACGATCATCGGCCTCACCTGTCGGGTAGGGCGTTGCGTTATCGGCGTCATCAGCATGATCCGCGATTTGGTGGAGCAGGGCCGCTCGATGCTGTTGCTGGGCCGCCCAGGGGTGGGCAAAACCACCGCCCTACGGGAAATTGCCCGCGTGCTGGCGGACGAGCTGCACAAACGGGTCATCATCATCGATACCTCCAACGAAATTGCCGGCGATGGCGACGTGCCCCACCCAGGGATTGGCCGGGCCAGGCGCATGCAGGTGGCCAGCCCGGAGCTGCAGCACAAGGTGATGATCGAGGCGGTGGAAAATCACATGCCGGAAGTGGTGGTGATCGACGAGATCGGCACCGAGTTGGAGGCTCTGGCCTCCCGCACCATCGCCGAACGGGGGGTGCAACTGGTGGCCACTGCCCACGGCAACCGCATCGACAACCTGATCAAAAACCCCACCCTCTCCGACCTAATTGGCGGGATCCAGTCGGTCACGCTCGGAGACGAAGAGGCGCGGCGGCGGGGCTGCCAGAAGAGCGTCTTGGAGCGGAAGGCCCCCCCCACGTTTGAGATTGCGGTGGAGATGCTGGAGCGGGATCGCTGGGTCATCCACGAAGATGTGGCGGCCACTGTGGATCGCCTCCTGCGCAACCGCGAGCCGCTGGTGCAACTGCGCAGCCTGGACGAACGCGGCCAAGTGGTGATCGAGCGCCCCACCCTGTCTGGGCCCCAGTGGCCCCCCCCTGCCGGCAGCACCCTGTCCCCAACACGGGAGCGGGGGGGATGGCGCCGTTCTGGGCGGATGGAAGCTCTGCCCCTAGAACCAAGTGAAACTCGTCTGCGCCAGCCCGGCGAATCTGGCTCGCCTTCGGCCAAGGGGGAGGAATCTGTCCCGCCAGCAGCAGCGGGATCCCGTGCTGAGCCTCAAGTTATGGCCAGCCCCAAGGCAGAGTCCAGGGCTGAGGCGGAAGAGGATGCCGACTGGGAGGAACCTGCTGCGGCTGCCCTGGCAGAACGGCAACGGGATCTGGATGGGCCGCTGAGGATCTATCCCTACGGGGTTAGCCGCTTCCATCTGGAGCAGGTGATCCAGACTTTGAAGCTGTCGGCGGATGTCACCAAAGATCTGGATGAGGCAGATATTGTTTTGGCTTTGCGATCCCAGGTGCGCAGCCGCTCCAAGATCCAGCAACTGGCCCACGCCCGCCAAATCCCGATTCACACCGTCAAGGCCAATACCCTGATCGCCCTTGCCCGCGCCCTGCGTCACATCCTCAACATCGAAAGCGAGGACGGCTCCGATTCCGACCTAGAGCTGTTCATTCGGGCCAGCTCGGGCGACGAAACGGAAGCCTTGGAGGAGGCCCGGCTGGCGGTAGAGCAGATCGTCATTCCCAAGTCCCAGCCGGTGGAATTGCTGCCCCGCTCCCCTCTGATCCGCAAGCTGCAGCACCAGCTAGTGGAGCACTATCACCTGCGGGCCCAGAGCTTCGGCGAAGAGCCCAACCGCCGCCTGCGCATCTATCCCAACTAGCTCCAGCCAGGGTTCCTCAGGCCAGCAGGGATCCGGCGATCATCCCTGCCAAGAGAATGAAGCCCTGGAGGACGTTTTGGCCGAAGATGGCCATGTAGAGAGTGGGAGGGGGATTGACCTGGTGAAGCTGCCAGGTTTGCCGGCCCCAGAGAGCGGCGGCAACTGCCAGGCTAAGGAAATAGACCGCGTGCAACTGCAGGCTGATCCCCACCCCCAAGAGGGCAAGGGCGGCGCCCAAGAAAAACAGCCCCACCGCCGTTGGGGTTTGTCTCCCAAAAAAGCGGGCGCTGGAGTGGATCCCGGCCCGTTCGTCGTCCTCTCGATCCGATAGAGCATAGACCGTATCGAACCCCAACGTCCACAACACCGTGGCCAGCCACAGCCAGCCCAGCCCCTCCTCCCACAGGGGTGTGTGGGGATCTTGGCCGCTCACCGCTGTCCAACTGATGAGCACGGCAAATCCCCAGGCCAGGGCTAGCACCAGTTGGGGCACGGGAAACACCCGCTTAGCCCCCGGATAGAGCAGGATCACCGGCACTGCCGCCACGCAGAGGGCAAAGCTGACCGGGTTGAGAAAAAGCGCCAGCCCCGCCGCACAGGCCAAGGTCAGCAGCGCCATCACGATGCCGACGGCAACGGTCAGTTCGCGGCTGGCCAAGGGGCGGTTGCGGGTGCGCTCCACCAAGGGATCCAAATCCCGATCCCAGAGGTCGTTGATCACACAGCCCGCCCCGCTGGTGGCCAAGCTGCCCAAAATCAGGATCCCCACCAGCGGCCAAGGCGGCGTTCCCCGTCCGGCCAGAAAAGCCCCCCACAAAGCCGGGATCATCAGGATCAGCCGCCCTGCCGGCTTATGCCAGCGCAACAGCCGTAAAATCGCTCCGCCAGTGGCCCAGAGTGCAGAAGGAGAGGCAGACATAGCCAGGTCGAAAGAGGGCCAGTTGCCGAGAGGAATGGAGCTCCGCACCGATCTTAAATCATCCTAAACTGGCCCGCCCTGGAACCCTTGTCGTCCCCCTCGCCGTCTCTACTTTTTGGCCAGCATTTGGCTCCTCTTTTCCCACTATTGGCCAGCCTGAGAAGTTTGATATCCTAGCGGGGGGCTGCTGTTGAGGGTGATGAACTTTGCTGCTTTTCCCCTGTGAGGCCGTTCGCGCAAGCGAGACGGAGTCTGCCATGCAAGCAACCCTTTCCATGACCAGTCAACTTCCCGAAGTTCAAGTCAAGGAAGCTCCTCCCCTTCTGGAGACTCTGCTGGTGGTGGACGATGAGGATGCAATCCGAGAAACCGTTGCCGTTGCTCTCGAAGAACAGGGATACCAAGTTTTGCAGGCCGCCGATGGTCGACAAGCGCTGGAGCTGGTTCACACGGCCGAACGGCTGGATTTGATGATCTTGGATTTGATGCTGCCCGGCTTGAACGGCTTGGATCTGTGCCGGCTGTTGCGCCGGGAGGGCAACACCATCCCCATCCTGATGCTGACGGCCAAAAGCAGCGAGACCGACCGGGTGGTGGGCCTGGAGCTGGGAGCCGACGACTACCTGACCAAGCCCTTCGGCATGCGGGAGCTGATCGCCCGCTGTCGCTCCGTGTTGCGCCGTCGGCAGCAGTCCCACGCCACCGAGGCCACGGTGCTCCGCTACGGGGATATTTGCATGTTTACCCAGGAGTGCCGCGTGTTGGTGCGGGGAGTGGAGGTCAGTTTCTCGCCTAAAGAGTTCCGCCTGTTGGAGCTGTTCATGTCCCACCCCCGCCGCGTCTGGACGCGGGAACAGCTTCTGGAGCGGGTCTGGGGATCCGACTTCATGGGCGACAGCAAAACGGTGGACGTCCACATCCGCTGGCTGCGGGAAAAGTTGGAGCTGGATCCCAGCAACCCAGAGTATTTGGTGACGGTGCGCGGCTTCGGCTATCGCTTTGGCTAGGGTTGGGAACTCCTCTCACGCCAGCGGCGGGCAAAAGAGAGGGCTTCGGCGCGGGTTTGGATCTGCCCCGCGGCCTGCGCCTCCTGTAGAGCCTGCAGCAACTGGCCCACCCAGGGTCCGGGTTTAGCACCCAAGCTGTGCAGCAGGTCGTTCCCATCCAGCAGGGGCACCAAATGGGCCAGGGGATCCTGGGGATCTTCGTAGCGCCGGAGCCAGGATTCTATCTTTTGGGGGCTGCTGCCGGTGGCTGCTGCCAGCAGGGCCAGGCCGCCGAAGAGGGATCCCGCCTGGTGATAGAGCCGCCACTGTTGTCCGGGAGTGGGGGAATGGGTCAGAAGCGTTTGCAACAGGGGTAGAAGCTGGTGCAGCTTCTGGATGGCCCGCATCTCGGCGCGGCTAAAGCGCAGCCGTTCCAGCTCGGCTTCCACCGTCTCGGCAGGGGTGCCCGCCGGATCCCACAGCAGGGCTGCCAACACCGTTGCCAACAGGCCGCCGCGCCGATCCGCCAAAGGCTGGGCCAGCTCCGCCAGAGTGCGGGGATACTGAAGCTGCCAGATCTCGGCCCATTGCCACACCGCTTGGGCCTGGGCAAAGCCGGGGCTCTGGGGCGCTAGGCGGGGCAGCCAAGCCGCTAGCAGACCTGCCGCCACCGCTGCCTGCAGGTGGGCCAAGCCGGGGATCCCCGTCTCCAACAAGGTCACCACCTCGGCCCGCACCCGCTCTGCCGCCACCCTGGCCAAAAGGGGGGCCCGCTGACGAATCGCCTCTGCCGTGGCCGGATCCAGCGCAAACCCCAGTTGAGCTGCCTGGCGATAGGCCCGCAACAGCCGCACCGGATCGGCACTGAGGTTGTCGGGGTGAACCATGCGCAGACACCTCTGCTCAATGTCTGCCCGCCCCCCCGTGGGATCCAACAGGTGCCCCTCCCGCAGTTCCAGAGCCAGGGCATTGCAGGTGAAGTCCCGCTGCCGCAGATCTGCCTCCGGGGTGGGGCCCACCTGCAGGGCCGCGTCCACCGTCGCCGCTGTGGGGGTGGAAGCCCCTCCTTGGCCCAGCACGATGCGGGCAATCTGTCGCTCCGCATCCAGCACCACAAAGCCGGCCTTCAGCCGCCGCGCCACCCCCGCCGCCCACCCCACGGGATCCGCCGGACACATTAAATCCAGATCCACCGGCCCCTTGGAGTCTCCAGCCTGGCCCCGCAGCCAAGCCAGATAGGCATCCCGCAGGGATCCCCCCACCCAGTAGCTCCCCTGGGGCAGCCACTCTTTGGGAAAGGGCAGCCGTTGGCGGAAATAGGTCAGCAGCCACTTGCTCAGCAGGGCTTCGCTCATCGATGTGCACAGGGGGGAGACTTCGATGATCTAAAAGGCTAGGATCCCCAGAGCGCAAGCAACCAGACAGGCCGTACCCTCACCTGACCGCTGCGCAAAAACAAGCGATTGCTTTTGGGGATTTGACCCTCGCTTGCCCAGGCCCGCTCGCGGCCTGGATCCCTTTTAGCTATCGCTCCAGCAGCGAGCCGCCCACCGCCGCCGGTACAAAAGCAGGTGCTGAAGTGAGCAGATGGGGCCGCACCAGCGCCACCAGCCCGGCAATAAACAGCGGGTCGGCATTCAACGCGGGCACGCGGCGAAACTCGCGGATCCCAGCCTGGTGGGCCAGCTCCCGATACTCGATGTCGATCTCCTGCAGGGTTTCGATGTGCTCCGACACAAAGCTAATCGGCACCACCAGCAGTTGCCTGACCCCGCACGCTCCCAGCTCTGGGATCACCGTCTCGGTATAGGGCTGCAGCCAGCGCACCGAGCCCACCCGGCTCTGATAGGAGAGGGTGTGGCGATTGGGGCGCCCAACTTCCCGCCAGATGAGCTGGACGCAGGCCTCCATCTCCTGCTGGTAGGGATCCCCGGCCTGGGTGACATAGCTTTCGGGAATTCCGTGGGCGCTAAAGAGCACATGCACCCCTGCCGGATCCTCGAAGGCATCCAACTGCTCCCGGATGGCCCTAGCCATGGCCTGGACATACTGGGGCTGGTCGTACCAAGAGCAGATCTGGCGGCGCTCGATGCGGGCCAGCTCCGGGTCTTCGGCCCAGAGGCGATCCAGGAGTTTGAAGCTGGAGCCGGTGGTGCTGATGGAGTACTGCGGGTAGAGCGGCAGCACCACCAGGCGGGTGATCCCATCCGACTTGATCTGCTGCACCACCGACTCGATCAGCGGGTGCCAATAGCGCATGGCCACATACACCGGCACGTCGTAGCCCGCCGCCACCAGTTGAGCCTGCAACGCTTGTGCCTGGGCGGCGGTGATGCGCCGCAAAGGGGATCCCCCCCCGATGGCCGCGTAGTTGCGCCGGGATTTGGGCGCCCGCAGCGTGGAGATGGCCCAGGCAAAAGCCCTCTGCAAAAAGGGAAAGGGCAGCCGGATGAGCTCCGGATCGGCAAAGAGGTTGTAGAGAAAGGGCTGGACCTCAGCCTGGGTTTCTGGCCCCCCCAAGTTCAGCAGGAGCACGCCGCTTTTGGACATGACAAACCCAATGACCTTCCTTATCCACTGTAGGAGGTCTTGCCCCCCAGCGGGGAAGGGGCATTAAGTTTTCTTGCAACCTTTCTCAGCTTTCTCTCGGCCCCCATCCTTAGCCAGGGATCCCCCCTCCTCCCCTACTGCTCCGCCCGGTGTCAGCTAGAAACCGCAGGAGCCCCGCGCTCTGGCGCAGCCGAGCGTCGGGAGGAATGCGGTCTGTTGATGTATAGTGACAGCATGACCCAAGTCTTGACTATTTCCTGCGAACTGTTCGCGCTAGCGGGACGGAGTCCTATCGGAGTCGCAAGCCGCCAAGTTAGATGCGACGCTGGACGCCTTTGTGCAGGCCTTGAACTGGGTCAACCAAAACACGCCGGAGAAGATCCTCAACGCCCTTAAGCTCCAATCTCTGGGTTACCGCGACATCTGTGCCCGCTTTGGCCTATCCAGCAACCTGGCACAACAGGTATGCAGATGGGTGGTATCTGCCCGCAAGACTGCCAGCCAGAAAAAACCGTCCGGTCAAAGCCTTCAAGGCGGGCTTCGTGACCTACGCTGCCCGCATCTTCTCCTTCCGAGCGAAAGACTGGACAGTATCGCTCACCACCGTTGAGGGGCGGGAACGGTTGGAGCTGTCCATCGGCAACTATCAACGAGGGATGCTGGACGGCACCAATCCCCAATCGGCCACCTTGTCAAACGCAAAGAGGGTTCTTACTACGATTTGTGTGGAAACGCAACCGCCGGAGCTGCAAACCGCGGCTAAGGCGATTGGGGTGGACTTGGGGAGGAGAGATATTGCCCATACCTCAGAGGGAGATCCCTGGAATGGACAGCCGTTGATCCTGGTTGCGAGCGGTGCTCCCATGCAAAGCCAGTCAGGGCACAAGGTCTAGTCGGCGTAGATGCCGCCAACTCTTGCAACAGCTGTCTGGTCAGGAGAGACGCTTGCAAACCTGGGTCAATCCCTGCATCTGCAAGGCTATTGTTTCCAGGGCAAAGGCGACCAATAGCACGATTGCCTTGGAAGACCTAACTGGAATCGGAGAGCGTGTCAACCAACCGCCACGGAGCAAAACGGAGCGTCGGCGGTCGAATAGTTGGGCGTTCTACCAGCTGAGGCAGTTTGTGCACTACAAGGCGCTGCGGGCCGGGGTCACGGTTGTGGTGGTGCCGCCTGCCTATACCTCGCAGATTTGCCACCAGTGCCTGTGGATCGGGCAACGGGAAGGGAAACGCTTCCGTTGTGTCAACCCGGCTTGCAGTTGGGAAGGGGATGCAGACTACAACGCAGCATTAGCGTCAGCGAAGCGTAGCGCCTATGTCATTGCATTATTGGGGGCTGCTGTAAACCGGCCACCCTACATCCCCCTGCCCCCCGTATACGGGGGGCAGTCGGAGCCGGGTAGTTTACAACTCTTGGCCGCGGTAAACCCGCTGTAGGGCCGGCGTGACCGAATAGCTATCGACATCGGCCAGGCTCAACTTCAAGCGCAGCGTATTGAGCAGCCGCTGGTAGGGGGGCACAAAAGGGGTTTTGCCAAAGGGTTGGACGGCATCCCGGGCAACTGTCTCCAGAGGGCAGCCACGGTAGCGGAGCGGGCCAGCCCCAACAAGGTGAGCTGAGGATCCCTCTTGGCCGGGATCCACCGTCAAGCCGCGAAACTGAATCGCTCCCGGACGAGAGGCTTTGCGATAGCGCAGATAGCCGGCCCACACCTGAGCCATCCACTCCGGCAGAGCTTCGGGCCGAACGTGGCAGCGCTCCGGCAACAGCCGGTCGTTGAAAAAGCCGACAAGCACAGACCAAGCTTGCCAGAGAACAGCTCCCAAGAGGCGGGCAGCGAGAGATGGCGAAATCTTCATGGCGGAGGCCAAAAATCACTGTGGGTGGGAGTTGCCGTCGATTATATCAACCCCAATCCTGCAAGATGCTCATCTTGAACAGTTTCCCCCTCACTCGAAAGCGGAGGCCAGCTTGGGGCTAGGCGCGTTGAGCCGGCCAACTTCATCGACTACAATAAGCGCAAAGCTTAGGTGCCGTTTAAAGAAATTCTGAAAGCGCACCAACAAGCAGACTCCAGCACTACTGCACTGAACTGAGGGGCTCGAGACATGACCTGGCGCGGCGACATCACTCCCATCAATCGGCTGTGGGGATCCCTTCCCTACCTTCTGCCTTTGGTATCGGCCCTGCCCTTCGGCTTTGTGCCCTCGGGTTTGTTTCAATCTCTGCCAGGTTTGATCCCCATTTTTAGTCCACTGCTGCGCTTGCTGCCCCTGGCCACAGGCTGGTTGGGGGTGGGGATATTTCTCGCCCTGCTATTTTTAGTCCGCAACAGCCGTGTCGCCCACTTTGTTCGCTTCAACACCATGCAGGCGCTGTTGCTCAACATTGCCCTGTTCTTGGTGCAAGTGTTGATGCAGGTGTTTGCTATGCTCTTTGGCAACCTCGGCCTGGCAGCACTTGTCAGCATTTTGGCCACCACCGCACTTCTGGGCGTGATCGCCATCACCGTCTACGCTTGGGTGCAGAACGTTCGCGGCCACTATGCCGAGGTGCCGGTGCTCTCCGATGCCGCCTATGCCTGGATTCGCTATTAATTCCTGGCAAAGAGGGAGGTAGGCAACGCCTAGTCCAGAAGTGAGGATGAAAGCGTTACGCCAACCGAAGCTGCTGGTCGGGCTTGCGCTGCTAACTGGAGTGCTGGCCCTGCTCTGGCCGATGCTGCAGCGGGGCTACCCCATCACTCATTCCACCCACTTCAACCTCAGTTGGGCCTTTCAGTATCAGCGGCAGTTTTTCGGCGGGCAGTTTTACCCCCGCTGGCTGGAGTATTCCAACTTCGGCTACGGCAACCCCACCTTTGCCTTCTATCCACCTCTATGCATGGTGGCCCCTTTGCCGTTTCGCCTGCTGGGGCTGGATATGCCCGGATCCTTGGTGGCCAGCATGGGCCTGGCGATGGCGGTCTTTGGCGCAGGGCTGTATGCCCTTCTCCGGCAACTCATCCCCTGGGCTTGGGCTCTGGTTTTGGCTCTGGCGGGTATGGCCGGCCCCTATTGGCTGGTGGATATTTACCAACGGGGGGCAATGGGGGAAGTGTGGGCCATTGCTGTCTCTCCCTGGATTTTCTGGGCCTCAGTCCAGGTGATCTGCCGGCCCCAGTCCCTTTGGCCGATTGTGGCCTTGGCCATTAGCTATGGCCTGTTGGCCCTATCTCACTTGCCCACTTTGCTGGTCTTTACGCTAACTTGGCTGCCTCTGCCTTGGGTGCTGGGCCGCTGGGATCCCCTCTGGCCCAGGGTGGGGCGCTGCTACTTGGGGTTTGGGCTGGGGCTGGGGTGGACGGCGTTTTATCTGCTGCCAGCCTTTTGGGATCAGCGCCTCATCCAGGTGGAGTTGGTGAATTTTGTCGAAGAGTACATGCCCCAACATCGCCTGATGCTGAGTGGGCTAACCCGGCTCCAGCCGCAACTGACGCAGCACTGGTTTGAAAGGGGCCTGGTGGGGTACTGGATCTGGATGGTGGCCGTTGTCTTGGGTGCTGGGATCCTGGTTTTCTGGGAATGGCTGGCCCGCAGGACAAGGGGGATGACCCCAATCCATTCCGCTCGTGCTGGCGAGACGGAGTCCTTTGATGCCTTGGGATCCCATGCTCCCCTGGCCAAAGCCATCCTGCTCTACAGCTTGGGGGCCAGCTTGGTGGCCTTGCTGATGATGACGGATCTGCTGGGTTGGCTCTACGAGTGGGTTTTGCCCCTGCGCCGCATTCAGTTTTCTTGGCGCTGGATGGCGGTGACGGCGGTAACCGTGCCCTGGCTGTTGGGATCCCTGGCCGCCTGGGGGTGGGGGCAAAAGGGCTGGAGGATCCTCTTGATTGTGGGGATAGGTCTGGCCATGGGGATACAAAGTTGGCAGGGCTGGCAGGTCTTGTCCAGAGCCTGGTTTGACCCGCAAACCATCCAAACTTTTCAAGAGCTGTCTGCAGCCAAGCCATTTCCCAATGAGCCCCAGCAGCGACCGGGCATCGCTTTTCTTCACTGGCACTGGATCTTTCCCGATGGGCTGGCGCTGGTGGATGTGCTGGAGTACCGACCTCGCCAGGCAACGCTGCCCATGCCGCCCCCAGAGGTGGATCCGCTGCTGCGGTGGCAAGGCGACATGGTGAACTTTGGACGAGAACAAAGCGATCTGGAGCCACTGTTGGAAGTGGAACGGTGGAGCTATGGCTATCGTCGTTTTCGGGCCGTTAACCCCACTGCTCAGGATCGATGGGTAGTCCTGCGCACGTTTTACTACCCTGCTTGGTGGGTACAGGTGGATGGTCGCCTCACATCTGCCGAGCACAATGGACTGGGGCTGTTGCAGGTGCGGATCCCACCGGGGGATCATCGCGTGCAGGTGCGCTATCTGGGCACCCCAGCCGACTGGATAGGATGGATCCTGACTGGCCTAACGGGGGTGCTGCTGGTGAAGGTGCGGCGGCTGCTTAGTTTGTTGAATTTGAACGGAGCGCAGAGACAAGAAACTCCAGAGGAGGTAACAGCATGCTGAGTCGCGTGGCCGATTCCATCTACTGGCTCAACCGCTACGTGGAGCGCGCCGAGAACATCGCCCGCTTCATCGATGTCAATCTCAACCTCATCCTAGACTTGCCCAGCGGTCCCGCCCAGCAGTGGGATCCCATCGTCTACACCACCGGGGATCAGGAGCTGTTTTACCAGCGTTATGGCCAGGCGACCCAAGAAACGGTCATCCAGTTCCTGGCTTTTGATAGGGATTACCCCAACTCCATCCTTTCCTGTTTGCGGCTGGCGCGAGAAAATGCCCGTTCTGTGCGGGAGGTCATTTCTTCAGAAATGTGGGAGCGGGTCAACCGCTTTTATTTGATGGTCAAAGAAGCGGCTCAGCAAGGCCCCCACCTGAGTCAGCTCCATGATTTTTTCACGGAAGTGAAGCTGGCCAGTCACCTATTCGCCGGGGTGATGGATGCCACCATGACCCATGGGGAAGGATGGCATTTTGGCCAGATTGGCCGTCTTTTGGAGCGGGCGGACAAAACGGCGCGCATTTTGGATGTTAAGTATTTTATTTTGCTGCCCTCTCTGCAGTACGTGGGCACGGCTTTGGATGAGCTGCAGTGGATCGCCTTGCTGAAGTCGGCCAGTGCTTATGAAATGTATCGGAAACACAGCCGCCAACACCGCATCAATCCCAGGGAGGTGGCCTCTTTTCTCATTTTGGATCGGCAATTTCCCCGCTCTATTCAGTTTTGTCTTATTCACGCAGATCGATCCCTGCACCAAATCACCGGCACCCCAGCCGATACTTGGCGGGATCCCAGCGAGCGAGCTTTGGGCCGCCTGCGTTCTGAGCTGGACTACCTGACCATCGACGACATTATGGAGCAGGGCTTACATGAGTTTCTCGACAAATTGCAGCTACAAATGAACCACGTTGGCGATTGCATCTACGAAACTTTCTTTGCCATTCGCCCCTTGCAACCGTCTGAATCCTCTCCCCTGCTGCAACGGCAGGCTTAGCTAAAATCCCTCACCCCTAGCCCCTCTCCTACAAGAGTTAGAAATTAATCTAACGAACGCTTCCACAGCTATCGACAATGAGCCAAATGTGTTGCTTATATCTCATTGCTATTGTGCAATGGATTGACAATGGTGAAACAGGAGCAAAGGGACAGGTTGATTTTCTGGATCCCTGGCTCCTCTCTTTTTCTGGGACTGGAGGCGGCGCGGAGCGCTGGGGCAGGTCTGGAATTGCCGAACCCCCGGTAGCAGTAGGATTGGGGAAATGGAAGCCGTTGCCAAGGGCGTTTGGAAAGTGGGGTTAGAGCAGCAGCCGAGAGGGATCGACCAGGCAGCCTTTATTGCCGCCAATGCCACACTGATCGGCGATGTCCAACTTGCGGAAGCGGTGAGCATCTGGTACGGGGCCATCTTGCGGGGGGATCTCTCGCCCATTGTCATTGGCCACCGCAGCAACATCCAAGATGGAGCCATTCTGCACGGGGATCCCGGACAGCCGACCCTGATTGGCGAGGAAGTGACCATAGGCCATCGAGCGGTCATCCACAGTGCCCACATCGAGGGGGGATGTCTGATCGGGATTGGGGCCATTATCTTGAGCGGGGTCACCATCGGGGCGGGCAGCATGGTGGGAGCTGGAGCGGTGGTCACCCGGTCTGTGCCACCCCACTCTTTGGCGGCGGGGATCCCGGCCAAGGTTATCCGCACCCTCACCGAGGAAGAGCATGCCTCTAACCCCCAAAACCCTGAACTTTGCTGAATTTACTGAGCTTTAGGCGGTTTGGCAAAAGTCATTGAGAGGGATATAGTAGACCAAGTTTCCCCCTGATCCTTGAGTCCACCGCAACGGTTGCCGGGAAGTGAAGGGGGAAAGCGCTCGGGGGGTATTCCTCAGGGCTTTGCGGGATACCGCCTTCCTGCTCAGAGATAGGCAGGATGCGATCGCTTCTTTCCTGAACCATGTTCAGGAGAGTCCAGCGTGAATGTATCAGGTCGAGCAACTGCGCCTTCACGCCCAGCACTACGTGGATTTGGCGCTTCAGCATGCCAGCCGCTTTGGCCGGTGGAGCAGAGGTTCGGGCGAGCGGCTCTGAACCTATTTTGCAAGCCGTCTCTCAACAGCCGGGATCCGCGCAGAGCACCCAGGTATCTTTGCTGCCGCCCCCCTGGGAGGAGTTCACCACCAGAGATCCCTTCTTGAGGGCGACGCGGGTCAGCCCCCCTGGGTGAACGTAGATCTCTTTGCCGTAGAGGATATAGGGCCGCAAGTCCACATGACAGGGTTCTAGACGGGGGCCTTCTCCCCGATCCACCAAGGTGGGCACGCGAGAAAGGCACAGGGTGGGTTGGGCGATGTAGTTGCGCGGTTGGGCGCGGATTTTCTCGGCAAAAGCAGCCCGCTCTTCCGGTGTGGCCTGGGATCCCATCAGCATGCCATAGCCACCCGACTCGTTGGCTGCCTTCACCACCAGCTTGTCGAGGTTCTCCAGCACATACGCCTGATCCTTGGGATCCCAGCAGAGGTAGGTGGGCACGTTGGGCAAAATGGCTTCCTCTCCCAGATAGTAGCGGATCATCTGGGGCACATAGGCGTAGATCACCTTGTCGTCCGCCACCCCCGTTCCCAAAGCGTTGGCAATCGCCAGCCGCCCTGACCGATAAACCTCAAACAGGCCGGGTACCCCCAAGAGGGAATCAGGGCGAAAAGCAAGGGGATCGATGAAGTCATCGTCGATGCGGCGGTAGATCACATCCACCCGCTGCAGCCCTTTGGTGGTGCGCATTTGCAAATAGCCATCGGCCACCACCAGATCCCGCCCTTCCACCAGCTCCACCCCCATTTGCTGGGCGAGGAAAGAATGCTCGAAGTAGGCGGAGTTGTAGATGCCGGGGGTGAGCACCACCACCGTTGGGTTGGCTAGGTGCGGCACCAGGTTAAGCAGAGTATCCAACAAATGGCTAGGGTAGTCGTCCACCGGGCGGATCCCCATGGTGTTGAACAGGGAGGGAAAGGTGCTTTTCATCACCCGCCGATTTTCCAGCACGTAGGAGATTCCCGACGGACAGCGCAGGTTATCTTCCAACACGTACCAAGTCCCGTCCCGATCCCGCACCAGGTCGGTGCCGGTGACGTGGCACCAAATTCTCCCCGGCGGGTTGAGCCCCACACAGGGCCGCAGAAATCCCTTGGCCGTTTCGATCAGCTCGGCAGGGATCACCCCATCCTTAAGGATCTTCTGGTCGTGATAGACATCGTCGATGAACAGGTTGAGGGCGTGGATGCGCTGCTTGAGACCCTTCTCCAGCCGCTGCCACTCGGAAGCCGAGACGATGCGGGGAATGATGTCAAAGGGGAAAATTCGCTCCGTGCCCTGGCTATCGCCATAGACGTTGAAGGTCACCCCCATTTGAAAGAGGGCCGCCTGTGCTGCCGCTTGCCGCTGCTGCAGTTCCCCTTCTTCCAGAGAATGAATGCGCTCAATCAACGGGATCGCCTCAGGACGGGGCTGGTTACGCCCCAAAAACAGCTCGTCGTAAAACCCCTCGCCCGGGTCGTAGGCATCAAAACGCACGTCTGGGATCCCTGGAACGCTATCTTCTTCTACTGTTGGGGGCTCTGGATCTGCATAATGTGCTTTCAGCTACTTTTAGCCTGGTAAAAAGAAAGGACTCCGTCGCGCTGACGCGAAAGGACTCCGTCCCGCGAACAGTGGGTTGGCCAAACCAGGGGGGGAGCTCTAGGGATCCGCCACCTCAAAGGCCCATAGCCCCCGCTCGGCAGGGATCCGATGCAACTGCCCCTTGGGAAAGCGCCGTTGCAGCTCTGCCCCCTGCTGATCCCATACCCACTCGTTCATGAACAGGGTAAACGGTGGCTCCAGCGCCTGGATGGGCAACACCTCGGGGGAAAACACCGCTACCTTTTGTTCCCGTCCGGCAAAAAATTGGATCCAGCTTTGCCAATAGTGGGGTTCCCCCCAGCCGAAATAGGGGTAGGCAGTGCTAGCCGCCAGATAGAAGCGGTAGTCGGGATCCATTTGGCGAGCTGCCACATAGCGCCCGGTGGCCCCCACATCGTTGCCCTGCGTCCAGCCTTTGTGGACAAAGTCTCCAAAAATGGCCAGGTTCCACCCCCCAATCAGCAGGATTGCCCCCGCCATCGCCGCCGCCGGCAGCCAACTCCCGGCCCGGGATCCCCAGCGTTCCAGGAGACCTGCCAGCACTTGGATCCCTTCCAGGGTTAGGTAGGCTACAAAGGGCAGGATCACCAGCAGGCGAGTGTAGTTGGGGGCTTTGGTGATGGCCAAGCTAAAGAGCAGGTAGAGAAACAGGAAGCTGCCCAGGCAGAGCCAGTCGTGGGGTTGGCTGCGCCCTTTGAGAAGGCGGTAGAGCCCGGATCCCAGCCCCAGCCAGATCAAGACCCCTGTCAGGGGATCTACAAAGGCATGGCCGTAGTTGGGATAGATATAGCCCCGGTCGTGCTGGCTGGGGTCGTTGAACATACTTAGGCCGTTGCGGATGTTGCGCCACACCGCCTCGGCTGGCGTAGCGGCATTCACCCACATCTGCTGCAGCGCCCGCCCTTCTGGGAAAAAGAGAAATTGCTGGCGGGCATACTCGGCGCTCACTGGCGGAGCAGTGGCAGTGGCCACCAGAATGGGCGCAGCCACCAGGAAAAACCCCAGCGCCGCCGGCACCGTCAGCTTGGCCAAAGTCCAGAAGGGGTTGGCCTGCTTGTTTTCTCCTTGCAGATCCTCCCGGCCCAGGAGCAGGTAGAGGCCGCCAAACAGCAACCCCAGCAAGATCACCACCCGCCCCGGCAGATAGCCGTAGAGGGAGAAACCCGCTGCCCCTCCCCCCAAATACAAAAGCAGGGGATTCTTTTCCCGCACGCCCTTTAAGATCAAGGCCAGGGCCGCACACTCCACCAGCACAATCAGGTTCTCCCGCATCGCCATGCGGCTGATGCCCAGCAGAGCGTGGTTGGATCCCAGGAGGGCCGCCGCCGCCAAGGCCAGCCGGGGGTTCCAGAACGACCGAAAAAACCCGTAGGCCACCAGAATGGTGACAACCCCGAAGGTGGCATGCACCGTGCGCACATTTACCAGCGTGACTCCCCCCATCAGCCGCGTCAGGCCGCCAAAGAGGCTGAACATAAAGCGGGGAAAATAGAAGTACTCTGGCATCAGCCCAAAGATATCGGGGTAGCGTACCGCTGAAGCCCGCCGGGCCATGGAGGTGATGACAATCTCGTCGGTGTTGATCTGAAAGGGGATGTTGGCCAGGTCGTAGAGGTAGATGGGAGCAAAAACCAACGCCAATAGCCCCAGGTGCAGCAACTCCTGGCGCCAGCGCAGCCGCGTCGGATCCCAAGGGGGCTGAGCTGGGGGAAACTGGGCCACGTACAACCCCACCAACAGGATGCTCAACAACCAGATGCCAACCTGCAAGACGTGGTAGCCGAACAGCCCATACCCAAGGGTCAAGGCTATCCCCAAGCCCAAGCCGGATCCCAGCAGGGCCGGACGCCGAGAAGTTGCCAGCGTATCCCAAACCGCCATAGGACTGGAGTGAGGAACAGCACTGACCCCAGCCTACCAGGCCTCTGCCGGTGTTCGATCCCTCACCCCCGGCCCCTCTCTATGCAATATCAATAAGCAATATCAATAGCCCCGCATCGCCTCGGTCTCCCGCTCCAGTTCCGGCTCCACGAAGTTGGAGGGGTCGTAGAGGAAGCGGTTGACCTCGTCTTCAAGGCGGTAGATCTCAAAAGGCTGCAATTGCTTGCCAGTTCGCAGGGCCAGCAGGTAGCCATCCACCAGCAGGCGCAGCTCGTCAGTGCGCCGATAGCCGCGATGCCAACTGTCCACCAGCGCGTCGGTCAAAGCCTGATAGTGCCGGATCAACTTCGGGTCTTGCAACATGGGGTTCCCTTGCCCTGCTTGCTTCTATCCTAACGTTTGATGTCTGTTTGTGAGGAGGAGTTGCGAAGGGATGAGAAGCTGTGTTGTCTTAAACTGTCACTCCCCCTAACTCCCCTCGACAATGGGCAGATGCAGCCGCGAGGGGGTGTCGCTGCCGCTGTGAAGAGCGAGGGTGAGAATGCGGGCCTCGATGAGCCGCTCTTCTCGCATCCCCGTGCCTGTGTTAACGGGGTAGGCCGGGAAACAGGCCGCGCTAAGGCTGAGGCGCAGGGCGTGGCCGCGGGGAATGCGGATGCAGGTGGGCTGGCAAGGGATCCCAATGGGGGCCTTGGGCTGGGGATCCCGCAGCCGGCGGTAGCCCTGGGAAAAGTTATACACCTGGCCCTCCGGCCTCACCACCGAGAGCACGGCGCAGAGATCGAAACTGGGGCTGTCGGCTTCCACATACACTTCCACGAGAATGTCCCCTGCCAGGACGAGGTCGGTTGCCAGGGGAGAGGTGGTGTAGGTGAGAACATCGGCGCGGCAGTCGAGGGCAGAGCGCTCCTGCGGCCCGGCGGGATGGATGAGGTGGCCTCCTAGGGCCGGCACGGGTCGCCAGGGATCGTGAACAAAAGTATCCGACTGCTGCTTTGGTGGGGGCTCTGGGCGAAGGGATCCCTCTGCTTCAGAAAGGGCGGCCAGGCCGCTGCTGTGCAGGTAGAAAACCTTCGGCTCCGGCGTGGGCCAGGCCTCAAAGCTGCGCCAGCGGTTGGATCCCATCTCGAACAGGCGTACCGGCGGCTCTTGGAGGATCCCTGTGTCTTTGCCTTTGAGGAACTGGTCGAACCAGCGCACCTGCAGCCGATCGATGGGGCTGACGGCCTCGGGGCCAAAGTCCAGCGCCCCCACTTTGCGCCCCCAAGGCAGGTGGGCCCAGGGCCCGACAACCAGGTACTGAGGGTTTTGGCTGCGGGCGCTTATTTCCTTGTAAAGGCGCAGGCTGCCGGTTAGGTAGCTGTCGAACCAGCCGCCAATGTGCAACATCGGCAGATCCACCGCTTCCAGACGGGGGGAGAGCTGGCGCCAGTAGTCGTCGGGCTCGCTGTGCTCCAGCCAGTCAAAGTAATAGGACTGGGGCGCATATTGCTGCAGCACGCCTGGCTTGAGGGGGATGGGATCGTAAAGGGGCAGGTTGCGGGAGGCCTTGAAAAGGGCCTGGTAAGCGTTGGCATCGCCGCGCAGGCGCGCCCCCTCAGCTTCCAGTTGCAGGGCCCAACTGAGGTTGTTGTAGAAAGCGAAGGCTCCCCCCGGATAGGCGGCATCGGCGTAGAGATCGTAGGGCAGCATGGCTGGGCAGATGGCCTTCAGAGCGCTGGGACGGGTGGAGGCGGCATACAGTTGGGTCATGCCTTGGTAAGAAAAGCCGTACATACCCACCACACCGTTGCTCCCCGGCAAAGCGGCCGCCCAGTTGACGGCGTCGAACCCGTCCTCGGCTTCGTGGCGGAAAGGGTAGAAGGATCCCTTGGACGTGCCCCGCCCCCGCACATCCTGGACGACCACGATGTACCCGTGGGCCGCATACCAGCGCGGATGGGCGTATACTACCGTCGAGGCAATGGCCCGCCCGTAGGGTTGCCGCATCAGCAAGACCGGGTAGCTCCCCTCCCCTTCGGGGCGATAGACATCCGCGTCCAGTTGGATCCCGTCGCGGGTGAACATGGAAACAGTTTCGCGGGGGCGAACGGGCAACATGGCCTGGGTTGGGCTAGCGGATCTTGCCAAAGGGATACCAACCAAGGACAACCTAAGGGATCCCTGGGTGGATTCTTCCTAAGATAAAACAGAAGCCCTTATGAGAGCATGACTCTAGTCAATAATAAGCTCAACTATACTGAAAATAATGTATAATATGTTCAGTACGGATTACTACCAGTTGATCTTTCTGTTTACTTTCGAGTCTGCCAACATGGTAGCCAAAGCAAAGCAGAAAATTGGTAGTAAGACGACACGGAAACTGCGCTTTGGGTATTCTACTCAAAGCTTTGCGGGATACCGCCATTCTGTTTGGAAACAAACAGAATGCTATCGCTGCATAGTTGAACAGTGATGTTCAGCAGTGTTCAGCGTAAATGTATCAGGGAGAAACTCCCACCAGAGTTTGAGCCCCTTCCCTGGTATTGCCCTTGATCTCCGGCCTGCTGGCGCAAACGCAACCCCCTCCAGACCCCTCTTTTATGGCTTTTATGGATTTATGGAAACAGAGACCCTGGGAAAAGATTTGTCGGAGCATGCCTCTAACCCCCAAAACCCTGAACTTTGCTGAATTTACTGAGCTTTAGGCGGTTTGGCAAAAGTCATTGAGAGGGATATAGTAGACCAAGTTTCCCCCTGATCCTTGAGTCCACCGCAACGGTTGCCGGGAAGTGAAGGGGGAAAGCGCTCGGGGGGTATTCCTCAGGGCTTTGCGGGATACCGCCTTCCTGCTCAGAGATAGGCAGGATGCGATCGCTTCTTTCCTGAACCATGTTCAGGAGAGTTCAGCGTGAATGTATCAGTACCCCTGACTTCCAACCTCTACAGCTCCCAGAGCCATTGAGGCCTAAGCCTCAGCAAATGCCCTTCTCCAGCCCCCCGACAGCACCTGCAAATCCTCCTCATCCAAGTCCGCAGGAGTGCCGGAGCGGATGAGCTCGGCAAAATCTTCGTTGGGCACCATGAAGCAGAGGGCGTAGAGGCGGCCTGGGCCGGTGTTGCGGATTTCATGCACGCCTGTTGGCGGAACCAAAATGCTGTCTCCGGTTTTGATGGGGGCCGCTTTTCCATCGCAAATGGCCAGGCCTTCCCCCTTGAGAACAAAAAACATTTCCACAGCCATTTGATGGCGGTTGGGAGGGGTTTTGCCTCCCTCATCGAAGATCTCCACACAAAAGGTTAGAGAAATCTGAGCATGAGAAGGATCGAACACGATGGCCAGGCGATTGGTATCGTGGGGGCTGATGCGAAAAGCCTGATAATCGGCAGGGGTTTTAACAATTGGAATCACGCAGCGGGAAAGCGTTTGCATCGGGATCCTCCACTCAAGCGATAAGGGGTGAATAGCGGGAAGGGCTAACAGGGGAGAGCCGCCAGCAAGTCAGGGGAGGAGGCGACAAAGCCAAAGCATTGCTTGACGTTATAGAGGGTGGCCAGCAAACAGTATTCAGGAGAGGTGGTGGCGGCGCAGTCTTCCAGCAAAATGCAGTCGTAGCCGAGGAAATTGGCATCTTGCAGCGTGGTCATGACGCACTGGTCGATGTTCACGCCGGCAAAAAAGAGGGTGGTGCGCCCCAGGTTTCTGAGAATGCTATCGAGAGGGGTATCCCAAAAGCCGCTCATGCGGAACTTATCCACCCAGATATCCTCGGGCTTGACCTCCAGTTCCTCCACCACAGCAGCGCCCCAACTGCCCCGCGTGAGGACCAAAGACCCGTTCTTAGGCAAGGGATCCCCCAGCCCTACTCCCTCTCCGGTGGGGTTGTACACATGTCGCAAGCCGGCGCTGATGTTGAGCAAGTCAGGGCGATTGCCCCAGTTCACCCACACAATCGGCACTTGAGCTTGTCGCAGGCGGGGCAGCAGGGCTTTTAGAGGGCCGATGGGAGCCCGTGCCGGTGTAACATCGACGCCAATGCTGGCCAGCCAACCGTCGGGATGACAAAAGTCGTTTTGCATGTCGATCACCAACAACGCCGCCTTGGCCAGATCCAAGCGCAGGGTTTTGCTGGAGGTGGGTAGCAGGATGGGCCGGGGATCCAAAGGCGGACGGGTGAGGTCGGCCATTTCGGCATTCACAGCCCAGGCATTGGGAGGGATCCCAAGGGTCTTCAAGGGGCGATTGGGAGTGCTCATGGATTCTCCGCTCGCGTCGCGCAGCAGTGGGATCAGGTGGGGCGGATGACCCACAACTACGCTCGACCTTAATGCACAGCCAACCTCACTTTGGAATCATAGGCTACACTTTCTCACCTTATTGACGCATGGGATCCCCCAGGGTCAGTTGATAGGGATTGAGATGGAGACCAGGAGAAGAAAAACCGAGGAGATTTCCGAAAAGCTGCCTAGGGATTCCCCTCTGCACGCTATGCTGTAGAGACCAAGGTTATGTAGAAATATGAGCATCCTGCGGCAATATATCTTTCCTGCCCTCATCCTGCTGGTGTTTCTGTTTACCCTGGTGGTGGTGAGCATTCGCTCGTTTCTGCCGGAGGATATGGCCCAGCCTGCCCCTCTAGAAGAAGCGACGCCTGTGGCCCTTTCTGCAAATGCCTGAGGATGGCTGAACAAGGGATCCCTCTGCCTGTGGGTTATCGTTGGCGCATCGGTTCAGCCTGGGATCGGCCCTGGGTGCGACGAGGATTGCAGGCCACGTTGCAGGAATCTTTTCCAGAACAAAGCAACTGGGATCACCTAGAAGAGACGCTGGATCGCCTCTTCGACCCCCCCCGCACCCCCTGCTGGTGGATCTTGAAAGAAGAAACTGCAGAGCCGGTGGGCTGTGTTTGGGCCGGCATCTCCACAGATCAAGCCACCCATCGGCGGGTGGCCTACGTCTTTTTGCTCTGGGTGGATCCCGCCCATCGTCGGCAGGGCCTGGGCAGAGCTTTGATGCAACAGGTGGAACGCTGGGGATCCCAGCAGCAGTTAGCGGCCATTACCTTGCAGGTTTACCGCCACAACCAAGCTGCCCTCAACTTTTACAGGCAGGCCCACTTTACTGTGCAAGGCTACTGGCTGTACAAACCCCTTGGCCCTGCTGCTGCCTCGCAGGAACCGGAAGACTACGAAGTTTTGTAAAGAAGCCGGGATCCGCCCTCAGGTGATTTTTTGATGAAAGCGGTGGCAACGACTGGAGGGAACGCCCATGTCCAGACCTGTCAAACTCAGCGAGGCTGAGATCCAGACCAAGCTGGAAAGCCTGCCGGGTTGGTCCTTGCAGGATGGGAAGCTGCATCGCCAATTTCAATTTCGCTCTTTTGTGGAAGCTTTTGGCTGGATGAGCAGTGTGGCTTTGGTAGCCGAGAGCATGGGGCACCACCCCGAGTGGACCAATGTGTACAACCGCGTGCGGGTGGATCTCACCACCCACGATGCCGGGGGCATTACGGAACTGGACTTCACTTTGGCGCAACGCATGAACGAGCTGGCTGGCTAGACACTCTCTCGGCAGCAGACTGAGCCATAACCAGGGATCCCTGCGGCGCCGCGGGGATCCCTATTTGTTTGCCACTGCTCAGGTCAAGTTTTGACACTCCCACCCAGGGGATTCTTACGCAGCCCAAAATGGACTCGCGAAGGCGCTGTCAAGAAGCAACTAAAGTGGCTCAAGGGCTTTTCCGCTCCGCACTAAAGTACGGGGCTACCAAGCTATCCTCTTGTGTTAGGAGCTGCATCCGTCTGATAGACTAAGCCTAAGGTTAAGAAATGATAATTTTATGAACGTGCTGGTTGTGGGGGCAACGGGAACGCTGGGCCGTCAGGTGGTGCGGCGGGCCATCGAAGAGGGGCATCAGGTTACCTGTCTGGTGCGGAACCCAGCCAAGGCTGCTTTCTTGAGCGAGTGGGGGGCTCACCTCAAGGTGGGGAACCTACTGCAGCCCAGCACGCTCCGAGCGGCGATGGAAGGCATCGAGGCGGTGATCGACTGTGCCACGGTGCGAGTAACCGACACCCTCAGCGCCCGCCAGGTGGATTGGGATGGCAAAGTTGCTCTGATCAATGCGGCACGGGCTGCCCAAGTGGGGCATTTTATCTTTTTCTCCATCATGGGTGCTCAGCACGAGTACCCTAATGTGCCCCTGATGAATTTCAAGCACCACATCGAGAAATACTTGATCGGATCCCAGATGCCCTACACCATCTTTCGTCCGGCGGGCTTTATGCAGGGATTGATCGGCCAGTACGCCATCCCGATTTTGGAAGAGCAAATTGTTTGGGTAGCCAGCGAGAGCATCCCCACGGCCTACCTCGACACCCTAGATGCAGCTCGATTTGCCGTGCGAGCCCTCAGCGTCGAAGCCGCCAAGCAGCAGGTCTTTCCCTTGGTGGGACCCAAGGCCTGGACTTCCCAAGAGGTCATCGCTCTCTGTGAGCAGCTTTCCGGCAAAAAGGCCAAGGTTCGAACCATACCACTGGGGGTCTTGCGGGGAGCGCGCAGGGTGGCCCAGTTTTTTCAGTGGAGCTGGAACATTGCCGACCGGCTGGCGTTTGTGGAGGTAATTGCCGCCAAAGAGCCGATGTATGCCGACATGACGCCTGTGTGCGAAGCCTTGGGCATTGAACTGGCTTCCCTGACCTCCCTTGAAGACTACCTGGCTGAGTATTTCCAAAAGATGTTGAAACGGATTCGCGAGCTGAAGGTTAAACAACCCAAGGTCAAGAGGCCCTTCTAGGAAACTGCAACCAAACCAGTAGCTGGGACAGGGTAAACTGGATAGCGGCCCAGCATCCCCCAGGGTTCGCCCTGGTTCTTTTCTCAGCCCCGGCTTTCTCTCTATGAGCGAGACGGTTGCCCCCTCCCCTGAAGCGACTGACCTCCATCCCGAACCGGCCATTGCCATCTCCGGCCTGACCAAAACCTATCGCACCGGCTTTTGGCTAAACAAGGTGGTCAGCCCCCTGAAGGATTTTTCTCTAACGGTAGCCCGCGGCGAAACTTTTGGGCTGTTGGGGCCGAATGGGGCCGGCAAAACCACCACGATCAAATGCCTGCTAGGGATTGTGGAGCCCACCAGCGGCAGGGGCACGCTCCTGGGCAAGCCTCTGGGGGATCGCTCCATTAAGCAGCGGGTGGGATATCTGCCGGAGAACCCCTATTTTTACGATTACCTGACGGCATGGGAGTTTCTCTATTTTGCCGGCAAGGTCTTTCGCCTGTCCGATAGCCTCCTCAAGGAGCGGATCCCGCAACTGCTGGAGCTGGTGGGGCTTTCTATCGATACGGCCCGCAAAAAGCAACTGCGCACCTACTCCAAGGGCATGCTGCAGCGCACCGGCATGGCCCAAGCCCTGATCAACGACCCGGAGCTGGTGTTCCTAGACGAGCCGATGTCGGGGCTGGATCCCATGGGCCGCTACCAGATGCGCGAGATCATCTTGTCCCTCAAGCAACAGGGCAAAACGGTGTTCTTCAACAGCCACATCTTGGGAGATGTGGAGGTGATCTGCAACCGCGTCGGCCTCATGGTCGGCGGCAAATTGGTGCAGCAGGGGACGTTGGACGAGCTGCTGGGCCAAAGCAAAAGCTACCACGTGCAAGGGCACGGCGGCGCCATCGACCAGTTCCGCGACCGCCTCGAGCACTTCTCCATCCAGGGATCCCACTGGTCGGGGGAATGGGGCGGATCCCTGCCGGAGCTGCTAACGCTTCTAAGCCAGGCGGGGGCGGTGGTGACCGATTTGCATCTGCAGCGGCAATCTTTGGAAGAATTCTTCGTCGACCAGGTGCGGGCTATTGAAGGGGATCGGCCCGTCTCTGCCTAAGTGGACTCCACCCTAGGTGTCCTGGAACGTCATTTCCGCAGCCTGGATCCCGACTCGGCGATGACGGCGCGGTAGTACTCCTCCAACTGCTGCGTGGCTGCCGACCAACTCCAGCGCTCAGCCTCTTGGCGGGCCTGCTGCCGGAAGAGCTGCCGCTGCCCGGCGCTGTCCAACAGCTGCCGCGTGGCCCGAACAAAGTCGCTGTCGGAGTCCGGCTCGAAGAGAAAGCCGTTGCGGCCGCTGTCCACCACATCGGTAATGCCGCCGCAGCGGGGGGCGATCACCGGACAGCCGGCAGCCATGGCCTCCAACAAGACCAGCCCCAGCGTCTCGGTACGGGAGGGGAACACGAACAGATCCGCGGAAGCAAAGGCCGCTGCCAGGTCTTGCCCCTGCAAGTAGCCCGTAAACACCACATCGTAGCCGGCAAAATGTTGCTCCAGGGATCCCCGCTCCGGCCCGTCGCCCACAATAGCCAGCCGCGCTTGCGGGATCTGCTCCAGCAACACCCGGATCCGCCCCACCTCTTTTTCTGCTGAGAGCCGCCCCACGTAGAGCAACAGGGGTCGCTCCGGCTGCCCTGCCGTGAGGCGGGCCCGCATCTCTGGGCTAGCAGCCTGCGGGTGAAACAGCTCCGTATCCACCCCCCGCTGCCACAGGTGTACCCGCTCGATGCCGTGGGCGCTCAACTCCTGCATCATGGCCGTCGAGGTGCAGAGGTTGAGCCGCGCCAAATTGTGTCCCAGCTTGAGGAGGCTCCACAACACCCCCTCTAGGAAACCCAGCCCGTAGTGCTTGAGGTACTTTGGCAAATGGGTGTGGTAGGAGGCCACCAGCGGGATCCCCATCGTCTGGCTGTAGTAGAGGCCCCCCAACCCCAAAACTGCCGGGTTGACCACGTGGATCACATCCGGTCGAAAACGGTTGAGCAGCTTGCCGATGGCCGGGCCAGGGGCAGCCAGCTTCAACTCCGGGTACAAAGGCAAGGGGAAGCCCGGGATCCCGTAGACCCGTGCCCGCGCAAACCGCCTGGGGGCTCCCTGAGGCGCGACGATAAGCACCGAGTTGCCGCGAGCCGTTAGATGGCGCACTGTGTGGCAAAGCCGCGTGACGATGCCATCCACCTTGGGCAGAAACGTCTCCGTAAACAGGGCTATGCGCATTGGGATCCCAAGCCTAATGAAAAGACTCTAAAGATTCTCTGAGGATGAGTGTTGCACAAAACGGCAACGAGATAACGGCTTGGGACAGCAGCGGCACAACTTTATTCCAGCAGCTTGTCTTGCAGCGGAACAGAATGAGTTGGCTCTTGGTTCTGGCCGAGGGTATCAGCCGCCGTTTTGCTAATCAACAACAGCGTGGCCGCCAGGGCCAGTCCGATAACATCTCGCCACATAATCCGCTCCCACACTCCTCACTCCTCATGCCCCCTACTGTAGCGGCGGTTTTTGCGGCTGGGCAGTGATGGGCGACGGATTTTTAGGTGACAGGAATCACTTCCAAAATTGCGGTTTTGCCCCCTAGTCGCGAAAGGCCAGTTGCAAGCTGGTGATCAGCAAGACCAAAGAGAACACCGCCATCACCCCTCCCCAAAACCAGTAGGGCAAAAACAGGTTTTGGGCAATCTGGCTGGAATCCGAGAGGACCAGCCGCCCGTTAATCACCGCAGACTCCACAAACAGGTAGTCGAGTTGGTGGTAGGTGCTCACACAGGCTTGCACCCCCAAAAACTGCAAGGCAAAGCCCCGCAGCCAAGGAGAAGCCCAGCGAGCTACTGCCAGGATGCCCAAACCCATGGCCGGGAGGAACAACAGGCCAAAGGGAGAGCGCACCCAGAGCAGCGTCGAGAGCAACAACAGGGATCCCAAAAACACCAGCCCCAGCCGAGCTGTGCCGCGGCGGCGGGAGGTGAGGATGAACAGGGCCCCGGCTAGCGGCGGCCCCATCGGCCCGGCAGCGGCTACCAAGGCCCGCCCCACCCGCCCCAAAAATAGCTGGCCACTGTGGATGGCCAGCCCCGAGCCGTCGGGATAGATCTCGAGACGATGAAACTCTCCCCCCAACAGCAGCGCCATCAGGCCATGGCCCATCTCGTGAAACCAGGTGGCTAACAGGGTAAAGGGGTAGAGGAGGTAATTGCCCCAGGGAAACTGCCAGAGCAAGACCGTCAGCCCGGCAGCAGCCACCAGCCAAACCACGCTGTGCCGGCCAGGCCTTGCGGAAGGGGAAGGAGGCAGCTCAAACTGAGTCATACCAGCAGGTGGGTGGGGAAAAGGCCCAAGATGACCTGCTGGTCTAGACGATTGCCAGCAGAAGAAAGTTCCACCTCAGGCAAAAATAGCCAGGCCAACTCCCCTCTCCCTCCGAGAGAGAGGTTGGGGTGAGGGGCAGCAAGGAGACAGGGGAGCCGTCTCACAGGTAGGTTGAAGAAGCCCCCCAGGGATCCCTGCTTATGGCCACCTTCCTGCGCGACTGGAGCTACCGCTTTCCCTGGCTTTACCGCAGCATCAGCCGCGCGGCGGCCCTGGCGGTGGGGGGCCGCGAGCGATTGCGGCGATTGCCCCTACAAGGGATCCAGATTCATCCCCAGGAGCGGGTGTTGGATCTCTGCTGTGGCCCCGCTGAGGTAACCCCGATCTTGGCCGAGCTGAGCCAAAACGTCGTTGGGCTGGATGCTTCCCCCAAGGCCCTGGCGGCAGCCCGCCAGCGCCTCCCCCACGTCGAATTTGTGGAAGCCTTTGCCCAGGATCTGCCCTTCCCCACCGACAGCTTTGATTGGGTACACACCAGCCTGGCCCTGCACGAGCTGCCCCTCCCCGATCTGGAACAGGTGCTGCGCGAAGGGTGGCGGGTGCTCAAACCGGGGGGAGGGCTTTTAATTCTCGATTTGCACGCGCCCCGGCAGCCCCTACTTTGGCCTGGACTGGTTTTGTTTCTAGCCCTGTTTGAGACCGAGACTGCTTGGCACTTCCTCAAGCTGGACTTGCCCCAGTACCTGCAGCAGCAGGGCTGGCAAGCCGTCCGGCAGACCCTGCACGCTGGAGGAGCCCTGCAGGTCGTCCAGGCGCAAAAGCCTGTTGCTTGAGTTATAGGGCAGTTAACCCTGGTGCCAAAAGGGAGTGCCGAGGACAGGCGTACTGGGCTGAGCTGTTTCCTGAGGGATCATGGCCCCGGCCAGGTAGGCTCGGCGGCCTGAGCGCACCGCTTCTGCAAAGGCCTCGGCCATCGCCACCGGATCCCGGGCCAGGGCCACCGCTGTATTCAACAGCACCCCATCGAAGCCCCACTCCATCACCTGGCAGGCGTGGGAGGGCAGGCCCAGTCCAGCATCCACAATTAGCGGCGCCTCGATCCGCTCCCGCAGCAGGCGCAAGTTGTAGGGGTTGAGGGGGCCTTTGCCAGTGCCGATGGGGGCGGCCCAGGGCATGACCACCTCACAGCCGGCATCCAAGAGCCGCTGGCACAGCACCAGGTCGTCGGTGCTGTAGGGCAAGACCTTAAACCCCCGCCGAACCAGCTCGGCGGCGGCAGCGGGCAGTTGCACCGGATCCGGTTGCAAGGTGTAGTCATCGCCAATCAGCTCTAGCTTGATCCAGTCGGTGCCGAACACCTCCCGCGCCATCTCCGCCGTCGTGACTACCTCCTGCACGCTGTGGCAGCCGGCGGTGTTGGGCAGAACCGGGATCCCTAGCTTCTGCAGCAAGGCCCAGAACCCCTGGGAAGCTTCCGGCCCCAGCGCCCCCTGGCGCCGCAGGGAAACGGTCAACAAACAGGGCTGGGCCCGCGCCACCGCCTGCTCCAAAATAGCCGGCGAAGGATAGCGGGCTGTCCCCAGCAGCAGGCGGCTGGGCAGCGCTTGGCCGTAGAGCACCAAGGGATCCTCATCGGCCCGAGTTGAAGGGGAGACAGGAAGAAGAGTGGACATCGCTGAGGGGCAACAATGCGGGATTTGAGGGGAGGCAATCGGGCACTAGCCGCCGGCAACCGGCACGACGATCTCCACCCGGTCGCCTTCTTGCAAACGGGTTTGCTCGTAGCGGTCGCGTGGCACAAACTCCAAGTTAACCGCCACCGCAAAAGGGCCGCTGGCCCCCACCTGGGCTATCGCCTCGGCCAACGTGGTGCCCTCCGGCAGATCGTAAGGCTTTTGGTTGATCAAGACACGCATGGCGATAGGGATTCACCGGCAAGAGGGGCAGCCTGCACCTGAAAGGGGATCCCAAGCTGCTGCGCCAAGCGGCAACTGCCGTGGTGGAGGTACTCCAAAACGGCATCGTGAATGGCGGGGGAGATGAGGAAACCATGGCGGTAGAGGCCGTTGATCTGCAACAGCCGCGGGGAGCGCTCCACCACTGCGGGGAGATGATCTGCCAAGGTGGGGCGACATTGGCTGCCTAACTCCAGGATACGCGCTTCGGCAAAGGCAGGATGCACGGCGTAGGCGGCGCTGAGCAGCTCCAGAGCCGAGCGGACACTCACCGGCGAGCGATCTTCAGATTCGATTTCGGTAGCTCCCACCACAAACAGGTGCCCCGGCTTGGGAGCGATGTAGATCGGGTAGCGGGGGTGCAACAGCCGGGTCGGGCGCCGCAAAGATACTTCCGGGGCATACAGACGTACCACTTCGCCCCTAACTCCCCGCAGCGGTGCCTGTCCGCCCCATTCTTTTCGGGATCCCAGGCCGCGGCAGTCCAAAACCCACCCGCCGGTTTGCTCCTGCCAAGCTCGCGCCTGCTCCAGATCCCAGGGGCGGCCCCACTCCACCTCCACCCCGTGCTGGCGCAATTTGGCCAGCAAAGCAGCCAGCAGTTGGCGGTTGTCCAGTTGGCCCTCCTGGGGAAGATACAGGCCCTGCCCAAATCGCCCGGCCAGCGAGGGCTCCAGCTCGGCCAGCGCCTGGGCATCTAGTTGCTGAGGCTTGGGGAGATGGGGAAGGCGTTCCCCTACAGCAGCCAGTAGGGCCGAGAAACGCTTGGCTTCCCCGGCATCTTGGCGGTGCCAAAGGATCACAGTGCCCTCCTGCTGAAAGAAAACCGGCTCTGGCAGGCTGGCCAGAAGGGCGGGCCAGCGGGAGAGGGCATAGTACCCCTGCGCTACTACGCTGGCCTCGGCGACGGCAGACTCCGCCAGAGGAGCCAGCATAGCAGCAGCCAGATGGGCCGCGCTGCTCTCAGGGGCAGTGGGAGAAGCTGCCTCCACAATGCGCACAGAATGCCCGACCTCGACCAGGGTGGCAGCCAACAGGCGCCCCATTAGACCGGCTCCAAGGATGAGGACGGGATCCGGCTGCACTCTCCAAGAAGCGAGCGGGGGGGCGGCCAGAGAAGATGGGTTTGACAGGCTCATGGGGCGTTGGCGTGTCTAGCGCTACCCGCAGCACTATGGTGGCATATTCTATTGGGTCGAGAATGCTGAATGGCTCCTCATTAAAACCATCCCCTCTCCCCAGAGAGGAGAGGGGCGGTTGGCTTCATCCACCGGTTGAGAGTAGCCCAGCCTACAAGCCCTGCAGCACCGTATCTTGGCGCACCGACAGGTTCTGGATGCGGGTATCTTGGGCAGCCGGAGTGTCGGCTTGGGTAAACACGCCGATCTGCCGCAAGTAGCGGGCCAGGGCATCCTGCTCGCTGCCGGGGGTATCGAAGCTGTTGCCGGAGCTGGGAGCCAAGTTCACCCGGTTGGGGTTAGACAGGCGCGGAAAGGGATAGTCATCCCCGCCGTCGGCCAAAAAGCCCAACGTCACCAGGCGGAAGGTACGGCGGGGATCCCCTTGCAACTGGCCGTTGCGCACCACCACATCCCGGCCGGTGGGCGTGTCCACCCGCAAGGAGACCACGCGGGATCCCGGTGGCCGCGAGGGATCGAAGCTGAAGGCAAAGCCGCCGATCTGCGGGAAACGGCCCGGCGTGGCCCCCGGCTGGCTTTGCGCCACCCCATGTTCCATCAGTTGCTTCAGCTCCTCAGCGGTAACCGTCACCAGCGACAGGCCGTTGTTAAAGGCAAGGGAAGTTTCGATATCCAGTTGCGAAACTTGGCCCGCCTGCTTGCCGGCATCGGGGTTGGCCAGCGGAGGGATCCGCCGCACCGGCTCGCCGCCGCCACCGCCGGTGGTAGCCCCAATGGGAGCGCGAATGCCGCCGCCGTTTTTGAGGGAGATGACCGTGGTGGGGTCAACCGTTCTGGCATAGGCCAAATTGGCATCCGCCGTGAGGTTGCCCAGGTTGGTTTCCTCGGTGCGCACCTCGGCCCGCAGGCCGTTGAGGAATTGGGTGGTAGAGCCAAAGGTGCGGCCATCCTTGGTGCGGATGATGTTGCCGATCTCGTTGGCGATCCGCACCACGTCGGGGTTGGGGGTGCCGCGCACGGCTGCTACCCCTTGGTCGTCGGTGGCATAGGCGCCGCTCACCGGATCGATGCGGGCAATCACCCCGTTGGCGTCGAAACCGACCACCAAGCGGCCCACGTAGCGGTAGTTGGCGCCGGTGTTCACCACTGCCACGGGTTGGCCGCTGGCCGAGGAGCGCAGGATGGGGTAGTCACCTGTGCGCACATCTTCAGGGCGCAGGCGGTCGGTGGGCTTGGCGATCACCCGGTGGGAGCCGCCGGCGATGATGATGTCCACATCCCGCAGTTGGCTGGCTAGGGTTACCTCGTTTTGGAGCTGCTGCAGGTGGGCCAGGAGGATGATCTTGTTAATGCCCTGGCCGGTGAGCTGGTTGACGAAGTTCTGGATGAGGGCGGCATTCACCTGGTCGGTGTCGTCCACTTTGCCTTCCACCCTCACCTCAGGGCCAGGGCTAGAGATGGCGGCCAGGCGCGTAGTGGTGGCACCCACCAGGCCGATCCGCTGCCCTCCCACCGTAATCACCGCCGTCTTGACGATCTTGCCGCGGATGGAGCTGGCCTCTTGGCCATCGGCAGCAAAGTCAGAGCTGGTCAATTCGCCAGTGCCGCTGAAGCTGAGGTTGGCGCTCAAGTAGGGAAAGCGGGCGCCCGCGTAGCCGCGGCTGGTGTCGGGTCGGATCAAGTCGCGAATTTGGCGTGTGCCTTGGTCAAATTCATGGTTGCCAAAGGCAGCCGCCTCGAAGCCGATGGCGTTGATGATTTCAATGTCGGCTTTGCCAGGAGTGCGGTCATACCGGCCCCGCAGCGAGGGATCCGTGCTGGCGTTGTAGAAGGGGCTGGGAATGTAGTTGTCGCCGCTGGAGAGCACCACCGTATTTGGGAATTGGGGGCGCAGAGCGTTCACCACCGCCGAGAAGCGCGGCGCATCTTGTACGGCAGCGATCGAGGCTTCCAAGTCGCTGGCATGTAGGATTTGCAGGGTAAAAGCGGGCGGCTGAGAGGAGAGCCTAACGTTGGGATCTGAGGCGATAAACCCTGCCCCGCCGCCGGCTGGAGGAACTGAGCTACTGTCGGTGGTACCGCAGGCGCTGGCCAGGCTCAGCGGCAAGCAGCACAGCCCAACCCGCAGGAACTTGGCCAGAGCGTTCAGCCAAGCTGGAAGCCCTCCCTCAGCAGGGGCAGCCCCTCGAGCACGACAAGCTGGTTTCATGACCACTCAAGACGCATCCGCATTCACGTTACCAAGGCTAGACAGGAGATTTCGCTATGACCTGTTTAAGGTTAGGTCAAGCGCAGGTTAAGCTTCCCGGGGATCCCAGCCAAACTGCTGCAGATCCACCCGACCTTCGGCGTCAAAGGGGATCCCTTCAGCTTGGAGTAGGACTTTTTGCAAGTCGTCGTAGCCAAGGCGAAAGGGGGAGTAGGAAATGCGCCCTTGGGCGTTGATTACCCGATGCCAGGGGATGTCGGTCTCTTGACCTTGCAGGCGAAACAGGGCATAGCCCACCTGTCGGGCATAGCCAGGACAGCCGGCAAGCCGCGCCACCTGCCCATAGGTAGCTACACGCCCCGGCGGGATCCGCCGCACGACCTCATAGAAGCGCTGGTAGAGGCTGACAGACTGGGCCACCGGGATCCCTCCCCAAACTCAGGAGACAATGGAATTGGCCGATGACGGGCACAGATTATCCCATGAGCTACCTATGAGTTACCTCATTGCAGTACTGCCGGATCGCATGGCTGCCGAGGCGGCCTACAGCGCCCTGGAACAGGCTGGCTTTCCCCTGCAGCGGCTGCACCTACTGGGGCGAGGCTACAAAACGGCGGACGAGTTTGGGCTGATCGATCCGGCCCAAGCGGCCCGCCGCCAGATGCAGCGCCTGGCCATCTGGCTGGTGCCCTTTGGCTTTTTGGCCGGGGTGGGGTTCAGCGTCCTCAGCGGCCTGGATACCTTTGCCTGGGCGGGATCCCTGGGCAACCACCTCATCGGCGGCCTGCTGGGTGCGCTGAGCGGGGCCATGGGCAGCTTTTTTGTCGGGGGCGGGGTGGGCCTGACCAGTGGCTCCGGCGATGCTTTGGCCTACCGCAACCGTCTCAATGCGGGCAAATACGTGCTCATTGTGGAGGAAGAGAACGAAACCCGCCTGCGCGAGGCCACGCGGATCTTGCGCCAATTTGAGCCGGAGAACTTGCAAGGGTACAGCGAGCGCCTTTGAACTTGCCCAGAAAACCCGCCTGTTGGTACAGCAAGCTTAGACCCATTCGCATAGGTTCAATCGTGAGGTAGCAAAAAGCATGTCTTGGCAGTGGCAGCGACCTTTGTCCTTGCCTGCTCAGGTGGGCCGCGGCTGGGCCGTTGGACTGGGGGCGGGGATCGCCTGGCTGGCCTCTGGGCCGGCTTTTGCCCACCACGCCTTGGGCGGGAGATTGCCCGCCACGGGGTGGGAGGGGTTTTTGTCGGGCCTGGCCCATCCGGTGATCGGCCCAGATCACCTGGCCTTTGTGGTGGCCATTGGCTTAATTGCGGCAAGGCAACCCTGGCGCTACGGGATCCCGCTGGGCTTTGTGCTGGCCAGCCTGCTGGGCACCGGGATCCACCTGGCCGGCTGGGATCCCCTGGGGCTGACGGAGTTGGTCATCGCCAGCTCGGTGGTGCTCTTTGGCCTGCTGCTGGCCCAATCGCGGCAGATCCCAAGTTGGCTTTTGCTCCTGTGGGGATCCCTGGCGGGGCTATTCCATGGCTATGCCTATGCCGAGGCGATCATCGGCGCCGAACCCATGCCTTGGCTGGGCTATTTGCTGGGCTTGAGCTTGGTTCAGTACGGAGTGGCACTTTTTGCCCTCTGGGCGGCTGAAACCTGGGGGTCGCGGATCCCGGGCTTGCTGCGCTGGGCCGGCTGGGCCATCGCGGTGGTGGGGAGTGGCTTCCTGGCCTTGGCCGTGGTGGGATCCTAGACACCCTTGCACTGGGGATCCCCAATCCGGTACAAGGATAACGGTGAAGATTAGTAACAACAAGGGGAGATCCCATGGAGCGCACCTTTATCGCCATTAAGCCAGACGGCGTGCAGCGGGGGCTGGTGGGCAGCATCATCCAGCGCCTGGAAAGCCGAGGCTACCAGTTGGTGGGCCTGAAACTGGTGCAGGTGAGCCAAGAGCTGGCGGAAGCCCACTATGCCGAGCACAGGGAGCGCCCCTTCTTCCCCGGATTGGTGAAGTTCATCACCTCGGGGCCGGTGGTGGCCATGGTCTGGCAGGGCAAAGGGGTGATTGCCGCCGCCCGCAAGCTCATCGGCAAGACCAACCCTTTGGACGCCGAGCCGGGCACCATCCGCGGCGATTTCGGCATCGACATAGGCCGCAACCTCGTCCACGGCTCCGATGGCCCTGAGACCGCCCAACGGGAGATCGCCCTTTGGTTTCAGGAATCTGAGCTGGTAAATTGGACGCCCGCCACCCAAAGCTGGATTTATGAGTAGGGCGGCAGCAAAATGGTTCGTCGCGTCGATCCCTAGCTCTCTTCTCCCTTCGAACAGAAGCTAGAGATGAAAACTGTGCAGCGCTCCGGGGCTCCCCTCTCCCACAGGGGGAGGAGCTGGGGGTGAAGGTAGCGGCGCGGGGTGCTTGGGTGGTGTCTTATGTATTTTGTTTGAAACGGCTATAAATCTTTGGGCTTTCTGAGACAGGCATCGTACCTCTGCCCTACAACACAGCTCTGGAAAAGGCAGAGCCAAGCCGGCCCTAGCCAGAACGGGAATCGAGGCCGACGGGCTCAGAAGCGGCGGAGCTTTCGCTGGGATCCGGGAGATACAGCCGCTCTTCCGAAGCATCGTACTCAAAGAGCTCCGCGTAGCGGCCCCAGTCAACGGCTGTAGCAAACTGCCGTTCAGCTTCCTCGTGGGGAAAATGTTCGTCCCAGAGATCCAAGAAGAAGTCCGCCCGCATGGAGCGGCTGTTTTTTTCTTCCAGAGTCTGCAGGATGCTCTTGAAGACCGGCACCCGTGCCAAAAGCTGCTGTCGGAAGAGATCCTTGCTGCGCAAGATGGTGGTGTTGGCAAAGTCCTGGCCGATCTCGGTCAGTTGTACCACCCTGCCGGTTACCTCGGCAAAGCCCAACAGCACCGCCGCATCCAAAATCGGCAGCAGATCGTCCACTGCCAGTTGCAGCCGCTCGGCCAGCTCGGCAATCTCCACCCGTCCCTGGGGCCATTCCACAATCAGCTCCAGCAAACCGCTGATGCCGCCCACCCGCGCATGAGGCAGGGGCAGCGCGTAGGGAGAGGGTGCCCTGCTGCCCACCCGGCTGGGGACAGCCACCTCGCCAGTGACCGGGATCTCCGGATTGGTCATGATCTCGTAGATGTAGTCCACCAAGGACTTGAAGCGGGGATCCGTACGTTCGTGGGGCCGCGGCAGGTCGATTTTCACCTCTCCCCGGATCCGCCCCGGGTTGGATCCCAGGATCACCACCCGATCCGCCAAAAACACGGCCTCTTCGATGTTGTGGGTAACGATGAGAATGCTCTGGGAAGGGAAAGCCTGGGTGTTCCACAGCTCGTCGATCTCCCCCCGCAGGTTCTCCGCCGTCAGCACGTCCAGGGCGCTGAAGGGCTCATCCATAAACAGCACCTTGGGTTCCAAGACAAAGGCGCGGGCAAAGCCCACCCGCTGCTTCATGCCCCCCGAGAGTTCCTTGGGGTAGGCGTTCTCAAACCCATCCAGGCCCACCAGGTCGATGGCCTTGAGGGCCCTTTGCCGCCGGATCTGGCGCGGGATCCCTTGAGCCTGCAGCCCCAGCTCCACATTTTCTTGCACCGTCAGCCAGGGCAAGAGAGCAAAACTCTGAAACACCATGGCCACATCCGGGTTGGGGCCCCGCAGGGGTCGGCCATTGCTCAACACCCGCCCTTCGCTAGGCGGGATCAGGCCCGCCATGATGCGCAGCAGGGTGCTTTTGCCGCTGCCGCTGCGGCCCAACAAAGCCAAAACTTCCCCCGCCCGCACTTGCAAATCGATCTGGCTTAAAACTGTAAACTCGCCCTTGCCCTCCGGCAAAGGAAAGCGCTTGTAGACCTTCTCAACCTCGATCAGAACCGGAGAAGCCGCAGAGCTCATATCAGATGGCCTCAAAGATTAAAGGTGATATTTTTCTTCCGCCAATTGATACAACCGCCGCCAGAAAAGGCGATTGATGCCCACCACAAACAAGCTCATCATGCCAATGCCCAAAGTGATGCGGGGCCAATCTCCCACCGCCGTTGCTTCCGCAATATAGGTGCCCAATCCTGTAGCCTTAAGAGTGGTGGATCCCCAGGCCACGATCTCCGAGACAATGCTAGCGTTCCAAGCCCCGCCGCTGGCCGTGATCCCCCCGGTAACCCAGGCGGAAAAGATCCCCGGAATAATCAGCTTTTGCCAGCGCTGCCATCCCCGCAAGCCCACATCCACGGCCATTTCGCGCAAATCGGTGGGGATGCTCTGGGCGCCGGCAATGGAATTGAAAAGAATGTACCACTGCGCACCGAGCGACATGAGCAAAATGCTGCCCCACTCAATGCTGATCTGGGTGCGGATAAAAAACAAGGTGGCAAACGGAAAGAGGAAATTGGCCGGAAAAGCTGCCAGAAATTGCACCACCGGCTGCAGCAGCTTCGCCAGGCCTGGATTAAAGCCGATGGCCACCCCAATCGGCGTCCAGATCACGGTGGCGAAAACCAACAGCACGCTGACCCGCAGCAGGGTGAGGATCCCCAGCCCAAAGGTCAGCAGCACCTCCCCAAAGCCCACGGTGGTGGTTACAAAATAAACAATCCAAATCCCGATCCCGGCAATGGCAGCCCAAGAGAGCTGAGTCAACAGCCGCTCGCGGCGTCGCTCCGCCTCTGGATTGGGTGGATCCCCCCAGCGCAGGCGAGTTAAATGGGACAACAGCCGATCCGCCAATTCTCTGGAGGGAGCTAGCCAATTGCCAATCAGCCGTGGGATCCGCGCCGTGGTTAGCAGATCGTACAGCCACGACTCCGGGGCAGCCGCGCCGGCGCTCTGCTCCAGGCGAAACTTATCCGACCAGGCCACCAGAGGCCGCCAAAAGAGCTGATCCACCAGCAGAATCACCACCGCCATGGTCAAAAGCGCCCAACCCAACTTGGGCAGATCTTCCGCCTGGACGGCAGCTTCCACATAGGATCCCAACCCCGGCAGCGTATATTCCTGGTTGAGCACGCTGATGGCCTCGCTGGCGGCCACAAAGAACCACCCCCCGCCAAAACTCATCATGGCGTTCCAGATGAGGCCCACCATCGCCGCAGGCACTTCCAACTGGACGAAGCGCTGCCAGCCGGATAGGCGGTAGAGGGTGACCGCTTCCACCAGCTCCTGCGGCAGGGTGCGCAAGGATTGGTAAAAAGAAAAAGTCATGTTCCAGACCTGGCTGGTGAAGATGGCGAAGATAGAAGCTGCCTCCAGCCCCAGCAGGCTGCCGGGAAAAAGCGCGATAAAGCCGGTAACGGTGATGGAGAGAAACCCCAACACCGGCACCGATTGCAGGATGTCCAGCAAAGGGATCAAAATTCGCTCGGCCCAGCGGCTTTTGGCGGCGATATACCCGTAGATCAGGGTAAAAAGGGTGGAAAAGGCGAGGGCGATGAACATGCGCAAGGTGGAGCGGGCGGCGTAGTAGGGCAGGTTGCGCGGATCCAAGTCGATATGAGGTACCACCGCCGGCGGCTGAAACCGCTCAAAAGTCCCTGCCCCCACCTGCGCCACCAAGCCCAGGAGAACCAACGTGCCCAGAATGATGGCCCCATCCGCAGCCCCCGCTGGCAGCCGACGCAGCGCCTCCGGAGAAGGAAAAGTCCTCATCTTCCCTGACCAAGCCCGGCATCCGCGCCCAGTGTACACCGTTTGCGGTTAGCCAGGATCTAGCCGGCTACTCTTCCGGCAAGTCGGGGGGAGACTCCTTCCACTGGGGATCGTCCAAGATGGCTTTTTTGGTCTGTTTGAGTTGTTTCCACAGCTTCTTGATTTGCCGGTAGGCTTCTTCCGGGGTAATTTTGCCCCCGGTTTCCAAGCTACAAATCAAGGACACTTTATTGCTAAATTCCTGCAGGTTGGCATCAAAAACTAGGTTCTGCGGCCTCACTTCGCCCCAGTAGGGGTAGCGAGGCGAAATGAATTCATCTTTGTTGGGAGGTTTGTTGGGAGGAGTTGGTTCTGCCACGGCCTAACCAGGGTAAAAGAATGGTTCACAACAAGAAGGTCAACATGAAAAGCTCCATTAAAGCAGGATCTACTAGCCCAGTTTATGGGCGTTTTCTCTTAACCGGCTTGGGTACTTTTGTGGGATCCCGCGGCGGATACACTTGTGGATTGGAAATGGGCTGCTGCCCTCGCGGCGGGGGGAGAGGGCCCTTCTGGAGTCGGGGGGTTGAACGCTTCAGGCGTGGGCGCGGCGGCGCCTTGAGCACAGGACCGATGGGAGTTCCTGCCTCCACGTAGAGCAGGGATCCGCGGCGGCGCACCTGCAGATCCCAGAAGATGCCCACTCCTTTGCCCGGCAAGGATCCGATCAGGCGCAGTTTAAAAGCCTGAGGCTTGGGAGCTGTTGCCGCAGGCGATGCGGCGCCCTTGGCCGTCTGGGCCCGCTGAGGGGAAGAGCCGGCGGAGTTCTTTTTGCCGGATTGACGGATTTTGACGATAATGAACCCTTTTTCCTGCGATTGGAAAACGACCTCGCCGCGAATGGAAAACCAGTCCGGCACCACCGTCGGACGGGATCCCTCTGGCAGAGTTTGCCCCATTTCTTCTGGGGCCCACACCCCCATCAACTGCACGTGCAGATCCTGGCTCTTGTCGCGGGTGCGGGGATAGACCACCCACAAATAGTTGCGTTCCGGCTTCAGGTACTTGCGCACCAGGCTCATCACCCGGCCTAGCAGTACCGCATTGAGATCTAAACCATCCGAGGTGCGCAAAATCCCGCGAGTGAAGTGGTTGGGCGAGGGAATGTAACGCCCCTCGATGAGGCCAATCGCCCGGTACTGCATCTTCTCCCCGGGCGGCGGGATGGGCTCCAGGCAAGGTCGCTCTCTCCCCATCGCTTTCTTCTGCTCTAGCGTAGCGGCGGCGGCGACAACAGGCTGGCCCCCACCAGCAGCTGACCCGACATCTTGAGCTGATCCCCTGGGCTCGCTGGTTGAGGTGGGCCTGGGGGGCCGTACAATTCGAAGGGGAGGTCTCAGATCTGAGGACATCGTAACGGTTCCGCTGCAGTCAATCCAGGATGTTTACCAGAATGCCCAGCGGTGGGCGACGACGCTGGGAGGCAGTGCAAGACATCTGCCGTTGCCAAAACAGGGCTTACCTTTGCCCTTGACCCAAGACCCGCTCAACACACCACCGAGCTTTACCAGCCTTCCTCTTTTCCTCCCGTCAGCTTAGCAGACCCGCCCAAGGCCTGCGCCCAACAAGTCGCGGTTCAGCGGTTGTCAACACTGTAGCTGAAGTCTAGCCGATAGTAGCAACTGCTCCGGCCCAGGTTGCAGAATGTTGAGCTACAGAGCCGCACCTTTTCCTCAGCTCGCGCCCGGCGGCCCGGGACTAACCCAGCCATGCCAAGATCCCTTCCCTATCTGGCCTCTACCCATGTCTGAGGGGTGAAACTGCCGTGGAGGCCGTAGGGAATGTGATGCCGCAAGGGGATCCGCGCCACCGGGCCGGCAGCCAGGTCTGAGGCATCCAGGATCACCACCTGCGAGCGCTGACTGGCGGCATCAAAGACCACTGTTACAATCCAGCCGGCTTCCTCTGCAGCGTCCTCAGGATCGGGGATGAATACCGGCTCTCCCACAAAGCCGCGGGGGGCAAAGCTGTACTGCTCGCTGCGGCCTGTTGTCGTGTCCAACTTGAGAATGGCCTGCAGGGGGGCGTTGGGGCCGGGAGCATGGGTAGCCCCAATGTAGATGTAGCGATGGGATCCCCCCATACGGGCCGGATGGATAGCCGGAAACTCCACCGAGCGATCCAGCAGTAGCTCCCGCTTAACCTTGCCCGCCTTGGGATCCAGCTCAAAGCGCCACAGCTTGCCGGCTGGCACCTGGGCAAAGTCAATTTGCAAGTAGTCAGCCCCTGGCTCCAGGGCAGGGTAGGCTTCGTAGAGAACGGCATCCACCACCACCTGATCCCCAACCTCGTAGCCGTTGACAAAGTGGAAAACAAACCCCGGCTCCGTTTGCAGTTGCAGCGGCTCGCCCTGTTGGGGAAATAGCCAAATGCGGGTGGGCTCTCCTTTTTTTAGGGTCAAGCAGGTGCCCGCCGGCTGCAGGCCCAGCATATAGGGCAAGGGGTTGAAGGCCACCGGATTCTGGAAAAAGATCCAGTAGCGGGGCGTCCAGACAAAGTCGTGCAGAAAGGCAAAACCCGGCAGGCGGTAGTCCCGCTTTTCCACCAGCCTTCCTTGGGCGTCGACGCGGTAAAACAGCAGCGTGGAGGAAGGTCCTGTCTGCACCCCAAAGGCCATGAGATCCCCCGTGGCTGGATCCCGGCGGGGATGCGCCGTAAACGGCTGGTTGGGGGCAAGGGCACCGGCAAAGGTCTCGCTCCCTTCGGTGGCCAAGGTGGCGGGGTTGAGCCGATAGGGAGCGCTGGCCTCCCAAAGCGCCAGGAGCTTGCCGCCTTGGTAGATAACGTTGGTGTTGGCGGGGTTTTTGAAGCGCAGATCGAGGAAATTGGCCCACCAGCCTCCCGGCTTCTGGGTGCCGAATACGCCGCGGTAGAGCACCCGTCCCGCCTTCTCCTCGGCCTCAAACTCGGGAGTGCGCACAAACCGGTTGCGGAAATGCACCCGCCCGTCAATAAAGGTGATGGCACACACCATGCCGTCGCCGTCGAAGGGATGGCCGTAGCGCTGGGATCCCGCCTCCAGCTTGCCAGGCCCGTTGCGAAAGAGGGTTCCCTGCAGCCTTTCGGGGATCCGCCCCTCGATTTCCGTCGCCCAATAGTCATACTCCTGGCGTAAAGAGCGATAGCCCAACTGCCAGTCGGTGGTGCTGTAGGAGCGGGAAGCGACGCTGACCATGGCCAGTCTGCAAGCGACGCCTTCTATTGTTGCTTAAACTTTCGTAAAGTAGCCAGCCTTTCTCGGCCCAGGTAACGGCTGGGGCCGGGATCCCCAAGATGGAGCTGCCCCAATTGAACTATGGTAGGAAATGCCCTAGCAGCCCTTGACAGGATGAACAGCGCTCATGTTTGATGCCCTCTCCGAGAAGTTGGAACTGGCCTGGAGAAAGCTGCGCGGCCAGGACAAGATCACCGAAACCAACATCCAAGAAGCTCTGCGGGAGGTGCGGCGAGCCCTGTTGGACGCCGACGTCAACCTCCAGGTGGTGAAGCAGTTTATCGAGGACGTGCGGCAGGCCGCTCTGGGAGCTGAGGTCATCCTGGGGGTGACGCCAGACCAGCAGTTTATCAAGATCGTCCACGACGAGCTGGTGAAGGTAATGGGGGAGGCGAATGTGCCCATTGCCCAGGCGGAACAGCCCCCCACCATTGTGCTCATGGTCGGCCTGCAGGGATCCGGCAAAACCACCACCTGTGCCAAGCTGGCTTTGTATTTGCGCAAGCAGGGCAAAAGGCCGCTCCTGGTGGCCGGCGACATCTATCGTCCGGCGGCCATCGACCAGCTCAAGACCCTGGGCCAGCAGATTCAGATCCCTGTCTTCGACCTGGGCAAGACGGATCCCGTCGAGATCGCCCGCCAGGGAGTGGCAGCCGCGCGGGAACAGGGCTACGACTACGTTATCTTGGATACCGCCGGTCGCTTGCAGATCGACCTGGAGATGATGGCGGAGCTGGAGCGGATCAAGGCGGCGGTGCAGCCCCACGAGATCCTGCTGGTGGTGGACGCCATGATCGGGCAGGAGGCCGCCAACCTCACCCAGGCCTTCCACGAGCGGCTGGGTCTTACCGGCACCATCCTCACCAAGCTGGATGGGGACACCCGCGGTGGAGCCGCCCTCTCCATTCGCCAGGTGTCCGGCCAGCCCATCAAGTTCGTCGGCGTCGGCGAAAAGGTGGAGGCCTTGGATCCCTTTTACCCGGATCGCATGGCCTCGCGCATTTTGGGCATGGGAGACATCCTCAGCCTGGTGGAAAAAGCCCAGGAGGAAATCGACCTGGGAGATGCCGCCCGGATGGCGGAAAAGATGATGACCGCCCAGTTCGATTTCACCGATTTCCTCAAACAAATGCGCCTGATCAAGCGCATGGGATCCCTGGCGGGGCTGCTGCGGCTGATGCCGGGGATGGGCAAAATCAGCGAGGAACAATTGCAAAAAGGACAAGACCAACTGGCCCGCGCCGAGGCCATGATCAACTCCATGACCCCCGAAGAGCGCCGCAACCCGGATCTCTTGGCCCGCAGCGTCAGCCGCAAGCGGCGGGTGGCCCTGGGCTCTGGCCACAAGCTGGAGGATGTCAGCCGGCTGGTGAGCGATTTTCAGCGCATGCGCGACATGATGCGCAGCATGAGCCTGGGCGGCCTTGCAGGGATGCCGGGTGGACGAGGCCCACTGCCGGTGGGCGGCCCCCAGTGGCGAGGACGTTCTGCAGCGCCGCCGCGACAGCAGCCCAGCCGCAAGCCGGGCAAAGGTGGGGGCAAAAAGGGAGGCGGTAGCCGCGGGTTTGGCAGCCATTGAGAGCGGCTCATGCCCTTCCATGTTGTTTTGGTAGCTCCGGAGATCCCGGCCAACACGGGGAACATCGCCCGCACCTGTGCAGCTACCCGCACGCCCCTCCACCTGGTGGATCCCTTGGGGTTTCGCCTCTCGGATCGCTACCTCAGGCGGGCGGGGCTGGACTACTGGGAGCACGTCCAACTGCATCGCTATCCCTCTTGGTCTGCTCTGGTGCAAGCCCACCCCGAGGCGCGGTTCTGGTGCTTTAGCGTGCGCGGCAAGGCCCTCTACACCGAGGTGGCCTATCAGCCAGGAGACTGGCTGGTGTTCGGCAGCGAAAGCCGTGGCCTGGATCCTATGTTCTTGGAAACCTATCCCAGTGTGCGCATCCCCCTGAGCGGGCCGGTGCGCAGCCTCAATCTCAGCAATGCGGTGGCGATCGCCCTCTTTGAAGCGTTGCGTCAACAGGGATTTTCCACCCAATGAGGCGAAAGCTGGCCGGACAAGGCGATGGGCGGCAAACTAACGGTGGTATCTACACAGGAGTGGCAGTGGAAGACAGGTCTGGAGCCGGTTTGGGCCAGCAACCTTTGCAGACCAGACAGAGAAGCCGGCAACTTGCCCAACGGCAGCGGGGCAGACCTGCTTGGCCCCCTTGGCCGCCCAGCCACCGGCCCCAGGGATCCCGGCTGGCGTGGCTTTTGGGGGAGCGGATCCCGACAGTCCGACAACTAAACTTTCGCATTGCGGCGGTGGGCCTGGTTCTGGCTGTCGCCCTGGTGGGGGTGGGGGCACGTTTGGTCTATTTACAACATCACCAGGGCCTGCTCTTACAAAAGCGGGCCGAGGCCCAGCAGCGGGCCCAGCTCCGGCCCTTCATCCCCCGCCGCTCGATTGTGGACCGCCACTCCTTAGCTCGGCAGCAGGCGGAGCTGTTGGCTGTAGATCGCCCTGCCTATACCCTTTGGGCCCATCCCCGCCTCTTCGGCAAGCGTACCCCCCAGGAGATTGCCACTGCTCTGGCCCCTCTGCTGCGGCGGCCAGTTGAGCAACTGACCCAGCAGTTGTCGGCCACTCACGCGGTACGGCTGGAGCGCTGGCTGTCGCCGGAAGTGGCGACTCAAATTCAGGCCTTGTATCTGGACGGCCTGGAGCTGGTGAGCGAGCGGCAGCGGGTCTATCCCCAGAAGGAAATGGCCGCCGAAGTGGTGGGCTATGTGGATCTGGATCACCGCGGCCAAGCGGGGCTGGAGTACTCTCAACAGGTCTTGCTGGAGCGGACGGTTCAGCACCTTACCCTTCCCCGCGACGGCTACGGCCAGTTGTTGGCGGCCGAAGTGCCGGAAGGACTGTTGCAATCCCACGAGACGGTGCTGCAACTCACCCTGGATATGCGGCTGCAAAGGGCTGCTCGCGCCGCCCTGAAAACGCAACTGGAACGGTTTCAAGCCCTACGGGGCACGGTGATCGTCCTGCAACCTCACACGGGAGAGATCCTGGCCCTGGTGAGCGAGCCCACCTACGATCCCAACCGCTACTTCGAGTATGACCCTGCCCTTTTTCGCAACTGGGCTGTTACGGATTTGTACGAGCCGGGATCCACCTTCAAGCCCATCAACATCGCCATTGGGCTCGATGCCGGCGCCTTCACGGCCAACGAACGGGTCTACGACGCGGGGCAGATCTGGATTGGTCGCTGGCCCATCCAAAACCACGACTACCGCCAGCGGGGTGCCCATGGCTGGCTGAGCGTTACCGAGGTTCTGCGCCTGTCTAGCAACGTAGGCATGGTGCACCTGATGCAAAAGCTGGATCCCCGCCAGTACTACCATGCCCTCCTGCGGCTGGGATTGAACGAGCGCAGCGGTGTCGATCTGCCCTTTGAGCCGCCCAGCCGCCTGAAGCCCCTGCGGCAATTTGTAACTGTACCGGTGGAGCGGGCCACCGTCGCCTTTGGCCAGGGATTGGCCCTCACGCCTTTGCAGTTAGCCACCTTGCACTGCATCATCGCCAACGGCGGGCTGAAAGTGCGGCCCCACGTGGTGCGCGGTCTGGTCGAAAAGGATACAGACACCTTGGTTTGGGGATCCCCGCAACCCCAGCCGGTGCGGGTGCTGTCGGAGCAGGCTACCCTGGCGGTGCGCATCCAAATGCGAGATGCGGTGGATTTTGGCACCGGGCAATCGGCCAAGATCGAGGGATACGAAATCGGCGGCAAGACGGGCACGGCCCAAAAGGCAGGGCCGCGGGGAGGCTATCTGCCTGGCAAGCGCATCACCAGTTTTGTGGCCTATTTCCCCGCCCTTCGCCCCCAGTACGTGATCTTGGCCGTGATCGACGAGCCGCGGGGAGAAGATGCCTTCGGATCGACAACGGCGGCTCCTGTGGTTCGCTCGGTTATCCAGGAGATCATCACCCTAGAGGGGATCCGTCCCAATTCCCCTTGACATGGCCTGATCTCTATCCAATGGCAATGGAACCGATCGAGAAGCCGATCCTTAACTCCTTGGGAGAGGAGTTGAGGATGAGGGCACTGGAGCAGAGCGCTTCAGGAGTGTCTTAATTGGGTCTGAAATAACCAGACGCTCAAGACTTGTCGCCCCCGGGATCCAGCTTAGCCTCTGCACTTTTCCAGCTCAGCTTGGAGTTGAGGTAGAAGTTCCAGAATACAACAATACCGATCGCAATTAAGTTGGCCAACAGATAGTGAATGCCCAAGCGCTCGCTCAGCAAAATCACCAGCGAAGAGTTAAGAAACAGGCCGATCAAACAGATCATATTAAACTTGGCCAGCCGCTTCAGGCGGTTCGAGAGGCCCGGCTGCAATCGGGTAACATGGCGAAACGTCCACAGATCGTTCCACAGGAAGTTATTGAGAATGGCCATTTCCGAAGCGATCAGCTTACTCGTGATGAGATCCCATCCTAAGTTGGCCGGGTCGTGTAACAAATAGAGCAAAACCATGTCCACCACCGTGCCTGACAGGCCGACTGTGCTGAAGCGCAAAAAGGCTCCCACCTGCCCTAGCGAGAAGCGCAGGTGAATGAGATGGTGGAGATACTGAAGACAGGTTTGCAGTTGAATTTTGCTCTCGCCGTTTTGGCGCTCCTGAAAGATGTAGCCGACTTCAGCAATGGTTGTCACCCGGCCCCGTGCCAGCACCTCGATCAGCAGCTTGTAACCCTTGGGGCTGAGCGGGATCCCGGCAATGGCCTGGCGTCTGACCAGAAATAACCCGCTGAGCGGATCCGACACCCGCCTAAAAACCCCTGGCAGCAAAACCAGCCCGATGGCTTGAGCTCCCCGAGAGACGAGGCGCCGGCCCAGGTTCCAGTGGCTCACCCCCCCCGACCCCACGTAGCGGCTGCCCACCACTAGGTCTGCTCCCTCTTGGATGGCAGGCCATAGCTTGAGAATGATCTCCGGCGGATGCTGCAGATCCCCGTCCATCACCCCCAGCACCTCGCCGCGGGCCGCTTGCCATCCGCGCAACACAGCCGTGGCCAGGCCCCGTTCCCGCTGGCGGCAGATAACTTTGAGTTGGGGAAGCTCCTCTTGCAGTTCCTGGGCCAACTTGGCGGTGTAATCCGGGCTGTTGTCGTCCACCACAATCAGCTCGTAGGCTCCCGGTAGAATCGTGTCGAGGTGGGCGCACAACTGCCGGATCAGGCTGCAAATGCTGGAGGCCTCGTTATAGGTGGGAACGACCAGCGAAAGTTGGACAGAGCTGGGTTGAGAGAGCGGCGGGATCTGAATAGGGACTGCCGAAGCTTGCAGATGGGTGGACGAAGCAGGAGCTACATGAGGCATTCAGCAGGCCATCCAAAAACGAGGGTAACGGATCCTAAGCGGAGAGCTTGAGTGCAGGTCAAACTTGGAGCTGTGTCGCTTCGCAACAGCGCCACGCGCCACCGGCGCAAATGATCCCTTATCGTACCGATGGATGAGCTCTGGGACTAGACTTTTCTCGACCTACTCAGCTCGCCGAGGCTAGGGAGATCCCGTTGAAGGAGTCATCAGCACGGGCATCTGGGCCTGGGCAGCGTCGGACTCAGGCGAGGGCAGGGCAGGGGCAGGACTGGGGTAGGGAATGCGCTCGTGGTTGGATTCCCGCCACACCTCCACAAAAGCGTCTGCCACCACCTCCAAATCCCGCAGCGTCAGACCGCTATCGACCAGTTGGCCATCTTGCCAACGGGCCTGGGCGATTTTGCGGACAACGGCCTTAGCCCGCTCAACCACCTCAGGGCCGAAGCCGTCGCTCAGGGTCATGCTGCGCAGGGCCGCCTCACAGGCATCGGCCAGCATCACCACCCCTGTCTCCTTGCTCTGGGGGATGGGGCCATCGTAGCGGAACGGCTCCTCGGGCACCGGTTGATCTCCGGCTTTCATCTGGGCTTGATGGTAAAAGTAAGCAATCAGGATCGTCCCCTGGTGCTCAGGGATAAAAGCTTGGACGGCGGTGGGCAGATTGTATTGCTTGGCCAGGCGCAGCCCATCGCTGACGTGCGCTTTGATGATCTGGGCGCTGCGGTAGGGATCGTCCAGTTGCGTATGGGGGTTGAGGCCGCCCATTTGGTTCTCGATGAAGTAGCGGGCCTGCAACATCTTGCCGATGTCGTGGTAGAGGGTGCCGGTGCGCACCAGCTCCACGTTGAGGTTTAACTTCTGGGCGGCCCGTTCCGCCAAAGTGGCCACAAACAGGGTGTGCTGAAAGGTGCCAGGGGCCTCTGCCGCCAGCCGCCGCAGCAAGGTGCGGTTGGGGTTGCTCAACTCGATGAGGCGAATGGGGGTGGCCAGGTCGAACAGGCGCTCCAGGTAGGGGCTGGCCCCCAGGGCCACAATGCTCCACCCCAGCGTGATCCCTCCCCCCAAGGCCATCGCCAATAGGTCGATGCCGCCCGTTGTGGTCAAGCTAGCAGCCGCATAGGTGAGCATCTGCACTGCCGCCGCCCCTCCTCCCAGCAGGGCCAGCTCTTCGCGGGAACGCGAGCGCCCGGCCAGGGCGCAGGCCACCACACTGCCGGAAAGTAAGGGCACAAAGGTGAGTAGGTTGGCAGCAGAGACCAAGGGCAAAAACAACGCCTGGCCCACCACTACCACCAGGCCCAGCCCAGCCCCGTAAAAACTGCCCAGCAACAGCCCCACCGCCGGCAAAGAGCTGAACTCCAGCTTGAACAAGGCCGCCAACAGGGGAGCAGTCAGGGAAACCATCAGGATCAACACCCGATCCCGGCGGCGCAATCCCGGCTGCAAGCGTTGCTGCAAAGGCACGAAGACAGCCAGGCCCAAGCCCATGACGCCAGCTACCCCCACCAGGCCCCAGATGTTGATCCGGCGCTGGGTAAAACCAAAGTGATCCAAAATCAAAAAGATCTCGGGGGTGATGACCTGATCCACTCGCACAATTACCTGGTTCTCGGCAACCGAGATCAGGACGGGCTCAACTTTTTCCAGCTCGGCGCGAATGCGCTGCTCGGTGCGCTGCGGATCCACCTCCAGATTGGGGATCAGCACCTGCTGCAGCCACTGATAGACCAGCCCCTGCAGCTCCCGCCGCTGGGCGGCACTGCCCGGAAAGGCCAGATCGTCCAGTTGGGCTTGGATCCCTTCGGCGCGCACCTCGCGGGGCAGGCCATCCACAATGCCTATCTTCTGCAGGCGCTCCAAGACCCGCCGGCTCAAGTTTTGCAAATGTTGCCAGTCGGCCTCCGTCAAGTTGAGAACCGTGGCCGGGACAGGGGGGGTGAGCTGTTCCAGAGACGGCAAAGCCCCTTGGTAGCGCTGCTGTGCCGCCTCCACCTGGGCAATTAGCTGGGTATAGGGATCCGTCGCCGCCGTCTGAGTGGCCGCTCCATCCAACCAGGCCCGCTGCCAAACCTGGACCAGCTCTTGCCTGGCCCGCTGGTCGGGGGGAAGCTGCTCCGGACGCCTTTGTGCCGGAAAAGGCGGAGCGGTCGAGGGGGTGCCGATGGCCGTTTCCCGCACTGCCGCCTGTAAGGCCTCCCATTCTTCGGGTGGCAGTTGGCGCAGATAGATCTGAGTAGGCAGGGAGAGCAACTGAACGGAAACGTAGGGCAGAGGGCCGGCCTCTTGCCGAATCGCCTCCACTGCGGCCAGGAGGGCCTCCAGATTTTGCCGCATGCTCTCGTTGGCGGCGCTGTTGATTTTGAGGGCCTGTACCACCCGCCGTCGCGCCTCGGCTTGCCGGGCCTGGGTGGCCTCCACGTCCTCGATCTCTGCCGCTGCAGGGGCGAGAAACGTTTGCGGGGAGCGGCTGCCAACGGTCAGTTGCGGCTCGTTGTAGTAGCGGATCCCGTGGACGGCAGTGAGGGAGAGAAGCGCTAGGGCGTAGCCGACAACCCGCTCGGAAAGGGGGGGCTGGGCTTTTCGAGAAGAGGCTGCCTGAGGTCGCCGGCTCCAGCGCTGCACTGGGGACGTGAGGGGGTTTCTCATAGAAGGATTTGCCTGGCAGCGTTCTTCTCTTTTCTATCCCCTTTTGCTCCCCTAGCCCAGGAGATAGCCTAGTCGCCAATCGTGATCTGCCCGATCATACCCGCTTCGGCATGGCCGGGAATGGTGCAAACCAGAGAGTAAACCCCAGATTTCAAAGGAATAAATTGCCACTCCACCGCCGCGCCTGGCTTCAGCTCCAGTTCTCGGATCTGGCCCTTGATTTCCACACCGGCCACTTCCAACTTGCGAGTCCAAACGGCATCGGCAAAATCTTTGGCACTGAAATAGTGCTTCAACTGGCTGGGGTTGCTCAAGTGCAAACGATAGAGGTTGCCGTTGCGAAAAAAGAGCTCTTTGGGCACAAAGACCAACTGGTTGTCGGCAGTACCTAACTCGACAGCTTTGTCCTGGGGCGTTTGCCGCGACAGATCTCGCGCCCATGCCGGATGCGGGATCCCGACGAACCCAATCCACAGACAGAGGCCCAAAATGAGGAAGTGACGCAGCCCACTCCACATGGCGACACCCTGAAAACTTAGCTTGGAAACCCAAGATAGCAGCTCAAGTGGGGGTCAGGGGAGCGGCACTTTCATAGAGCCGCACAGTCGGAGCTGCCTCGCCGGCTTCCCGCTGTTCCATCGCCACAGCGGCAACATAGCCCTCGGCAACCGGCAGAGGCAGGGTCAGCCAACAGGGATCCCCGGCCCCGATCCTGGCTCCAGCCAGCCCCACGCCCATGGCTTTCAGGAGAGCTTCTTTCTGCGTCCACAGCTCCAAGAAAACCCTCTCCCGCTCTGCTGGTGGACAGATCCATAGGCGGGCCTGGTCGGCGGCGGAAAAATAGCGCTGGGCAATGCGCTGCCAGCGGGGCACGGGCCGGATCCGCTCTAGGTCCACGCCAATTCGACGCTGCAACGTCAAGCCAACCAGGATCCACTCGTGGGAGTGGCTGAGGTTGAACTGCAGCGGTAGGGGTGGATCCGGCCAATAGGGCTTGCCGGCAGTGGTGTAGCCGAGGGGGATCGCGTGGGGAGGGAGGCCGCTGTAGCGGCCAAGCAGGGTTCGCAATAGCAAACGACCACCCAGAAAGCGACGCCGAGCCTCCAGCCGCTGTAAACGCTCCGCGCGCTGCCGTTCCTCCTGAGAAAGAAGATCAAGCTGAGAGAGCAACTCCGCCAGCGGCGGCAAGACTTGGAGCCACAAGTGCACCTCCGACTTCGCCAGCAACAGTTGCAGGGATCCCGCCGGGGAAGCTGCCATCTCGCCGAAGTTGGGTATGGACAGTCCTAGAGAATAAGGATGCGGTAACATGACCTTGAATTGGTGGGGTTGGCAACACCACCTAGACAGTACACCCCTTCCTGCAGGCGCTCGCGAGGCCCGGTTTGACCTGATGTCCTCTTTCCACTATCCACCCCGCCCAGACCGTGTCCGCGCCGCTCGTCAGCAGGCCATTCGCCAGGGGATCCTTTGGCTGTTGTTGGGATTCACGGCTGTGTTGGCGGGCTCCGCCGGCGCCTTCTTGGCTGTGATGTTGCCCCGTCCGGTGATCCCCACTTCCCTCACTCCCGGCGAACAAGAAGCCTTCCGTCCGGATGCTTTGCGGGCGGCAGCTCTGGATCGCTCGTTGCATATCCTCATTCTCGGCACCGACAACCCGGATCCCGCCCTGCCCTTGTCCAGAGAACGGGAGCGTCTCAACACCCGCACCGACACCATTCTCTTGGCCCGCTTCGATCCCCAAGCGCGGCGGATTACCGTCCTATCCATCCCCCGCGATACCCGCGTGCGCTTGCCCAGCTTTGGTGTCACCAAGATCAATGCAGCCAACCTGGTGGGTGGACCAGCTCTAACGGCCCAGGTGGTCAGCACCTTGCTGGGCGGGATCCCGATTGACCGCTACGTTCGCCTCAATACCGATGCCCTGGAAGAGCTGATCGATGCGGTGGGCGGTGTGGAAGTCTACGTGCCGGAGCCGATGCACTACGTAGATCACACGCAGCGGCTATTCATCAACCTGGAGCCCGGCTGGCAACGCCTCAACGGCGAACAAGCCCACCACTTTGCCCGCTTTCGCCGCGATCACCTGGGGTTGGGGGATATTGGTCGGGTGCAACGGCAACAGGAACTGCTGCGGGCCCTGAGTCGAGAACTGCTCTCCCCCGCCGTTTGGCCTCGGATCCCGAAGGTTTTGCAGGTCGTCCGCACCCACCTGGATACCAACCTCACCTGGGAAGAGGTTCTGAGCTTGGCCAAGTTTGTCCTCACCTCTGGGGGCGATCGCATCGACCTGGTGCTGTTGCCGGGCCGCTTCAGTCAGCCAGGAGAATTTTCCACCAGCTATTGGCTGCCGGATCCAGCCGCGATCCGACGGGTGGCTGTCTCCCACTTTGGCCTAGAGGCAGAGGTAGCCCGCATTCCGCCGCAACGCCTGCGCATAGCCGTGCAAAATGCTACCGGCAAGCCGGGAATGGCCCGCCGCATGGTGCAAGAACTGGTTAGACAGGGTTATACCCAGGTTTTTGCCGTCGAAGACAGCCCCCAGGTGTTGCCGCAAACAGAGATCCTCGCCCAAAGCGGGGATCGCGAGGGAGCCAAGCAGGTGCGGGCCGCCCTTGGGCTAGGAGAGCTGCGGGTGGAATCCACCGGCGTGCTCAACTCCGACATCACCATTCGCATCGGCCAAGATTGGGCCCAGCAGCTTACCCTCGATATTGACCAGGCGCAGAGTCCGGCCAGAGGGGCTCAGCTCTAGGGCCGGTTCGGTGGCGAGTGCGGATTTCTGGAAACAGTTCGGCTTGTCGGGGCCTCTGTTGCCTCTGTAGATTGGCACTAGCTTGTTTGCGTGCTGAGCCATCTATGACTGTGCTGGAACAGGGATCCATCACCATCCACACCGAGAACATCTTCCCCATCATCAAGCAGTCTCTCTATTCGGATCGGGAGATCTTTTTGCGAGAGCTGATCTCCAACGCCGCCGATGCCATTGCCAAGCTGAAGATGGCCAAACTGGCTGGCGAAGTGGCGGATCCCCCGGAGCCAGAAATCACGATTGCGCTCAACAAAGAGGCCAAGACCCTCTCGGTCAGCGACACTGGCATCGGCATGACTGCCGAAGAGGTGAAAAAATACATCAACCAAGTGGCCTTTTCCAGCGCTGAGGAGTTCCTTCAAAAGTACAAAGGCAAAGACGCAGAACAGGCGATCATCGGCCACTTTGGCCTGGGGTTCTATTCCTCTTTTATGGTGGCGCAGCGGGTGGAGATCGACACCCTTTCCTATCAGCCGGGCAGCACCCCTGTGAAATGGTCTTGCGACGGCAGCCCAACTTTTACCCTTTCCGATTCCCAGCGCTCCGCCATCGGCACCACGGTTACCCTTTACCTCAGCCCGGATAGCGAGGAGTACCTGGAGCCGGGCCGCATCCGCGAATTGGTGCGCAAATACTGCGACTTCATTCCCGTCCCCATTAAACTCAACGGAGAAGTCATTAACCGGCAAAAGCCCCTCTGGAAGATTCCTCCCTCTGAGCTCAAGGATGAGGATTACCTAGAGTTTTACCGCTACCTCTATCCCTTCCAAGAGGATCCCCACTTCTGGGTACACATCAACACAGATTACCCCTTCATCGTGCAAGGGATCCTCTACTTCCCCAAGCTGCGGCCTGATATCGATCCCACTAAGGGTCAGGTCAAGCTGTATTGCAACCAAGTTTTTGTCCAGGATAACTGCGAAGAAGTCATTCCCAAATTCCTCCTGCCTCTGCGCGGCGCCATCGACAGCCCAGACATTCCCCTCAACGTCTCCCGCAGTTTTTTACAAAATGACCGTACCGTCAGGCGCATTGGGGATCACGTGGCCAAAAAGGTGGCGGATCGCCTCAACGAGCTCTACAAAGAAGACTACGAAAAATATGTCAAGGTCTGGCCGGATATCAGCCTCTTCATGAAATTTGGGGCGATGAACAACGACAAGTTCTTCGCCCAGATTAAAGACATTCTCATCTTCCGATTGGCCGGATCCCCTGCCGATAAACCTGAGTACGTGACCCTCAAAGAGTACCTGGAGCGCACGCGGGAGAAACAGAATAAGCGGGTTTACTACGCCACCGACGAGGCAGCCCAGAGCGCCTATATCGACCTGCACCGCTCCCAAGGACTAGAAGTCATTATGCTGGATAGCTGGATCGACAGCCACTTCAGCAGCTTCCTGGAGCGGGAGTATCGGGAAGAAGGGATCCAATTTAAGCGGGTGGATTCCGAGCTGGACGAGACGCTGATCCAAAAAGACAAAGCTGCCGAGCTCGTCGACCCGGTAACACAAAAAACCCGCAGCGAAAAGCTGGTGGATCTCTTTCGTCAGGCTTTGGGCAAAGAGAAGCTGCAGATCAAAGCCGAGGCCCTCAAGTCGGAGTCGGTTCCGGCTATGATCCTGCTGCCGGAGGCGCTGCGGCGCCTGCAGGAGCTTAATGCGATCCTGCAACAGAAGCCAATGGAGTTTTTGGAAGAGCACACGCTGGTGCTCAACACCGCCCACCCCTTGATCCAAAACCTGCAGGCTCTGGCCGAGGAGGGGCGGGATCCGGAGCTGGTCAACCTCATCTGCAACCACATCTACGATCTGGCGCTGATTACCCAGAAAAGCTTTGACCCGGCAGCCGCACGGGCCTTTGTGCAGCGTTCCAACGAGGTGCTCACCCGTTTAACCCGCCGTCAGTAGGCGGCACCCTCCAGAGTTACCCCCGGCTGCAGGGCTTCCGCTCCACCGGGCAGAGAGGGGCGGGAGGCCGCCCCATTGCTGGCAGCCCTGTCGCTCCCTTGCAAGAGGGGAGCTACTTGGCGCATCAGGGTGGCCATCTCCAGAGCGCTCATGGCGTATTCCCAGCCTTTGTTGTTCTTGATCCCAGCCCGCTCCAGCGCCTGCTGTAGGGTATCGGCGGTGAGGATCCCGAAGATGACCGGCACGCCGGTGCGAAAACTGGCTGCCGCGATCCCCTTGGCCACCTCTGCTGCCACATAGTCGAAATGGGGGGTTTGGCCCCGAATGACCGCCCCCAGGCAGATGATGGCATCGTAACGGCGGGACTGCGCCAGTTGGCAGGCCAACATAGGCACCTCAAAGCTGCCGGGCACCCAGTAATAGTCCACCTGCTGGCTCTCCGAGCTGACATCGATGCCATGCCGCTTCAGGGCATCTTGGCACCCCTCCAACAATTTGCCGGCAATCAAATCGTTAAACCGACTGATAACAATGGCCAGACGCAGATCCCCCGTCTGAACAAAATTGCCTTCGTAAACTGCCATCTGCGCTGCTCCGGGAAAAAACCAGGCGCTGCTCCACACCGCACAACCGTGTCTTCCTATCCTAATTTACCCTTCTCCTCCAGATCTGCCCAAAAAGGGGTGGTAGCACCTGGCCTTCGACATTCTCACAGTAGCTAAACGGCTCGCCAGTCCCTCTCCGTCCTCCAGAAGAAGAGCCCGCGGAGACCCGCTCGAGCCGGCGAGCTCTCAGGGAAATCTCGCCAAGGGTCATAGATTGAGTTTTATGATTTAAGAGTAAACCTTTAGTGATCCTTGATTCTCCATGAAGGCCATTACGCTGCACCAGTTGCAAATCTTCGAGGTTGCTGCCCGTCATCTCAGCTTCACCCGTGCCGCTGAGGAGCTTTACCTGACCCAGCCCACGATTTCCATGCAGATCAAGCAATTGAGCAAATCGGTGGGGCTGCCGCTGTTTGAGCAGGTGGGCAAGCGGCTCTATCTCACAGAGGCGGGGCAAGCTTTGTACCAAACTTGTCAAAAAATCTTTGAGCAGTTGAACGAATTTGAGATGACCCTCGCCGACCTGAAGGGGTTAAAACAAGGGCGACTGAGCATTGGTGTGGTCACTACGGCCAAATACTTTATTCCCCGCCTGCTGGGCACGTTTTGTCAGCGGTATCCCGGCATCGATGTATCCCTCAAGGTGCTGAACCGGCAGCAGGTTTTGGAGCGACTCAGCCACAACATGGACGATCTCTATGTGATGGGGATGCCCCCGGAAGATTTGGACGTGGTGGCGCAACCTTTTCTAGAAAATCCCTTGGTGGTGATGGCTCCTATTCACCATCCTTTGGCGGGCCAGAAGCGGATCCCCCTGGCCCGTATTGCTCAAGAGCCCTTCTTGGCCCGCGAGCCCGGCTCCGGCACCCGCATGGCGGTGGAGCGGCTCTTCGACAAACATAACCTCAAGCTCAACATCCGCATGGAGATAGGCAGTGGCGAAGCCATTCGCCAGGGCATTATCGGCGGGCTGGGCATTTCGGTTTTGTCTCAGCATGTGTTGGCTCTGGGAGATTGGCAAAACCATTTGACCATTTTGGATGTGGAAGAGTTTCCCATCCGTGGATTTTGGCATTTGGTCTATTTGCGCTCCAAGCGCCTCTCGGTGGTAGCCAAAGCTTTTGCCGATTTCCTGCTTTCTCAAGTTTCTCAAATAGATCTGGATCTTCCTCCTAAAGAGCCGCGCAGAGCCAACTCAAGTCCCAATCCGGATTGGCTTTCTGGCAAAGGGGATAAATTGCAGCCGCCAGCTCTTGCTGCAACCCCTGGAGGCTCCGAAAATCATGGGTAAAAAAGACCCGTAAAAATGCCAAATAGGCCCGTGCCCAATTGTCTTCGGGATCCAGCTCGACAATCCGCTGAAAATGCCGCTGGGCTGCTTGCGGCCGCAGCAGGGCCACCTCCAGCAACGCCAGCTCGTAGTGGCTTTGGATCTGCCGTTCCCGCCAGCTCTGGGCGGCTGCCCATTGCTCTTCTCCCTCCAGCAGTTGCCGGATCAAAACCCGATCCGGATCGGTGAGGAAAGTTGGATATTGCAACGTCGTCCAGGCGTTGAGGTAGAGGGAGAGCGCCTCCAGATCCCCAATCGCAGCCGCCCTAGCTGCCTGTTGTAGGAGAAAGAGGGGATCTCCAGGGGAGATAAGGGATCCCCCTTTCCCGCTGCGGGATCCCTCCCAGGGCTGACTGAACGACCGACGCCTTCCCTGGGGAGGTTGCCACTCCAGGTGGAGGATTCCTTCTTTGGTTGCCAGCTCTGGCCAGGCCAAGATCTCCTCCACCTGCCAACTGCCGGCGGCGTAGGGCAACAGGCGGTTCTGTCCCACCACCCAGGCCCGCTTGGCCAAGACCTGCCCCTGGGGATCTTCCAGTCGCGCCCAGACGAGGGTTTGCGCCAAGTCCTGGGCTGGCCCCTGCCAGCGCAAGTGCCAGGCTGGGATCCCTTCCTCTGGCAAGACCTGGAGCTCTAGCAGCTCCACCGCCTCTGCCGCAGCGGGCAACTCTTGCAGCACAACCCTGGGCTTGCTGGGGAAGTAGGTGGACAGCCGGCCCACCGCCGGCAGATCAAAATGCTCTTGCTGCCAGTCAGGACTTTTGTCTAGGAGTTGCCGAATTTGCTCCTTAGCTGGACCGTAGGGGCCGACAATTCCTTGCTCCCCTGGCGCATCCACAAACCCATCCAGAAGCGCCAGCTCCACCTCTGGCCAGGGGGTTTGGCCGGCGCCGCGGAAGGTGATGGGCCAGCGCTGTAGGGCCGCCAAGTAGCTGAGAGTTTCCGACGAGATCAGCTCGGTGTTGGGAAGAACGCCTAGGGTGGCGGTCAAACCTGGCTGCACCCGGGATCCAATCCACCGCGTCAGCTCCTGTTGAGGGTGCTGCCCCTGCCAGCGCATCTGGATCCCTTTCCAGAGCGGAGCCACGCCGGGAGCGAGGGGCTGCCCCAGGTTCAAGAGGGCCAGAGCTCCCAGGGCTAGGCTCATGCCCACTCCCCGGCGCAGCGCCCTTTCCCCCCAGCGCTCGCCCAAGTAGCGCCAAAGCTTGGCCAGCCCTCCTGCCGAGAGGATGGCCAGCAGGGGCAACAGCGGCAAAGTAAAGCGCACATCCTTAATGGCTACCAGGGTGTAGAGAAGGTAGCCCCCTCCGTAGAGACCCCAGAGGAGAGCCTCCCGCCGGCTTGGGGATCCCCACAAGCTCAGCAGTGGCAAGGGGCATAGCCAAGGGCCCATCTGCAGGGGCAACCAGCGCAAGTAGGCCGTCCACCAGCACAGGGATCCCGCCGCACAGGTGACGTAGTAGTGGGCGGTGTCGGCATAGGCCCACCCATTGCTGAGCACAAACAGCCAGTTAGCTCCATACCAGGGCCAGCACAAGAGCAGCGTCACCCCCATTCCCAGGGCCAGGTGGGCCAGCCGCAGCGGCCAAGGGATCCTCACCCCCAGCGGAACAGCCAGCAGCGGCGGCAGCAAAAACAGCACCCCCGTCCACTTGGTCAGCAGCACCGCCGCCAGCCCCGCCCCCACCCCCACCGCCCCCCGCCAGGACGGCTCCTCCGCGTAGGCCCACAGCGCCCAAAAAGCCAGCGTCACCGCCACCAGCAGCGGCAGCTCCAGCATGTAGACATGAGCCAAAGCCGTGATCCCCGGATAGAGAAGCACCAACACTGCCGCCAGCCAGCCCACTTCCCAAGAGCGATAGGCCCGCCACCCCAGCCGCTGGGTGGCCAGGGTCAGGATCCCCAGCAACACCAAATTGAGCAACTGCCCATCGGCCCGGCCAAACGGATGCAGCGCTGCCAACGGGATCCCCAACCAATAGGCCAGAGGCGGGTAGCGCTGGTTCAGGTGCAAAAACTGCTGCCACCACAGCCCTTCCCAGCGAAACCGGCTCAGGTGATCCCCAAACGCCTGCGCCTGCAACAGGTGCTGCGCCTCATCCCAGGCCGGCGGCAGGGGATCGCTCCAGTTCCAAACCAGCAGCAGCAGCAGCGCCACCATCCCCAGCCCGGCCCAGACCTGGAGAAAGGGGATCCCTTGCCCCTTTTGGACCTTCCTTCTGGCTATCTCGCCCATAGCCGGCTGGATCCCCTCCCTTTAGCGTTCTGCCCCAGAGCTAAACTCAACCTGGATCCAGCTATCTAAGCTATCCAGAATTCCCCATGACCGTCTCGACCACGGGTTCAGAAGGAGTTTGGATCCTTTCGGATCAACTGCATCCGCAGCAATCTGCCCTGGCCTCCCTCTCAGCCCTCCCCCCCCACCGCGTTCCCGTTCTCCTTGTCGAGTCCCACGCCTGGGCCAGCTCCCGCAACCATCACCAGCAAAAGCTGGTCCTGGTCTGGTCGGCCATGCGCCACTTTGCCCAAGAATTGCAACAGCGCGGCCACCCCGTCACCTATGCGGAAGCCGAAGACTATGCCGAACCCCTGCAAGCCTGGGCTAGGCAACATCGATTGCAACAGATCCGCCTCATGCAGCCCACCGATATTCCCGTCCGGGATGAGGTGGAAAAGCTGAGGTCTGCCCTCCCCTGCCCCCTCCTGGTCTTGGAAAATAACCACTTTCTCTGGACAGCCCGCCAATTTATCGACTGGGCCTCAGGCCGCAAGCGCCTCCTCCTAGAGGACTTCTATCGCCAAGGGCGCAAACGCTTCCGCATCCTCATGGACGGCTCCCAGCCCCTCGGCGGGCGCTGGAACTACGACCGGGAAAACCGGCAGCCTCCCCAACCTGGCCGGCGCTACCCGCCGCCTCTGACGTTTCCCCCCGACACCATCACGCAGGCGGTGATGGAGAAAGTGCGGCGCCATTACGGCCACCACTTTGGATCCCTGGAAGGCTTTGGCTGGGCCGTCACCCGTGCCCAAGCCCTGCAGGTGCTTGAGGACTTCATCCAGCACCGCCTGCCCCACTTCGGCCCCTGGCAGGACGCTATGCAAGTCGAAGAAGACTTCCTCTACCACTCCCTCCTTTCCCCTTACCTCAACCTAGGGCTCCTCACCCCCCAAGAAGTCATCACCGCTGCCGAGCAGGCCTACCATCGCGGCGGGATCCCTCTCCCCTCTGCCGAAGGCTTCATCCGCCAGATCCTGGGCTGGCGGGAATACATGCGCGGCTTCTACGAATACCAAATGCCCCAGGGCTATGCCCAGACCAACTTTTTTGGCCACTACCGCCCCCTGCCCGACTTTTTTTGGACAGGCGAAACGGACATGGCCTGCCTGCGGCACACCCTGAGGCAAATTCGCCGCCATGGCTATGCCCACCACATCCAGCGCCTAATGGTGCTCAGCAATTTCGCGCTCATCAGCGGTATCCAACCTCAAGCCGTAGAAGCGTGGTTTCACGACGTGTTCATCGACAGCTACGACTGGGTGATGCAGCCCAACGTCATCGGCATGGGCCTCTTTGCCGACGGGGGCATGCTTTCCACCAAACCCTACGCCGCTTCCGCCCAGTACATCCGCAAAATGAGTGACTACTGCCGCCATTGCCGCTACAATCCCAGCGAAAAGGTGGGCGAACGGGCCTGTCCCTTCAATACCTTCTACTGGGATTTCCTGTTGCGCCACCGGCCCCTTTTGCTTCCCTTGGGAAGAATGAAAGGGGTACTGGCCCACCTGGATCGCCTCCAGCCAGAGCAGAGGGCCCAAATCCAAGCGCAAGCCGCTGCTTGGTGGGAGTCCACCCCCAATGCCTAGCTGTCTGGTATTCACTAGAATTGGAGCACCCTCTCTTCACGTGTTACTTGGTTCAAGGAGCCCACGTCATGAAATGTCCCCGCTGCGGCAAGCAAGAAATTCGTGTTTTAGAGTCCCGTTCGGCAGAAGGTGGCCAAAGCGTGCGGCGGCGGCGGGAGTGCATGTCCTGTGGCTATCGCTTCACCACCTATGAGCGCATCGAATTCATGCCCATCATGGTCATTAAACGGGATGGATCCCGAGAGAGTTTTAACCGCAACAAGATCTTGCAGGGGGTGATGCGCGCTTGCCAAAAAACCCAGGTTAGCGTCAAGCAGATGGAGGAGTTGGTCAACGAAATCGAAGAAAAACTGCAACTGGAAGACGTTCAAGAGGTAACTACCCTACGCATTGGCGAGATGGTACTGGAGCGCCTACAGCGCCTGAGCGAAGTTGCCTATGTGCGCTTTGCCTCCGTGTACCGCAAGTTCCAGGGTATAAAAGACTTTGTTACCGAACTGGAACAGTTGGAACGGTTGGAAACCCACCTACGACGAGATCTGGAGCGGCCGTTGCGGAACTCTCCCCCTTCAGAGTCGGAATCCACAGCTTCTCCAGACTGGGTGGGGGGTATTCCCCAACTCCTCGATCAAAACGACACCTCGAGCAATCTCTCGGAGATCCCGAAATAACGCTTGCGGGCGAGAAAAACTGCTAGAAAGGGGCTCCCATCCAAAAAGCTTAGCGGTATGCTTGGGTTAGCAATTGCCGCTTACACTAAGCATAGCGCTAGGCATCCTCGGCCGGTCGGTGTTCAGCGCTACCCCTGGGTGATCCTTGCGGCCTTGTCTGTTCGGGATCCCCGCCTGCCCACCTTCCTCAGCTTTTCATCCTTTCTGACGGATTGATTCAACTTATGCAGTACGACTTTCGGGGTTCTAGCCCCTCTGAAGCTCGCAACAGCAACCCCAATGGCTTGCCCGGCAACAGCAGCTTTCGCGCCCCTGCCTCACTAGAGACCGGGCCGGGGACAGTGCCAATCCAGGTATATCAACAAGTGGCTGAAGAGCTGGAATCTGCCCGTCAGCAGGTGAGCCGCCTCTCCTCCGAAAACCAGCGCCTGCGCGCTCTGCATCAACAATTGTCTGGAGAAATTACTGCCATCGCGCAAGAATTTCAGGGGCAATTGGGCCAGGCCTTGAAGCGCCTACAGCAAATCAGCCTACGGCTTGCTGACACAAGCCAAGCCGCTGCTCTTGAAAGAGAGGCTGCTGCAGCCCCTTTTCGAGGGGATGGCCTGACCTCAGAACATGACCAAGCCTCTCCCTCCTATGATTTTTTGAATCGCCTCAAGCGACGCCAAGCTCGCAGCGAGGTTTCACCCTTCCCTGGCAACGTCTATCCAACTCCCTCTTACTCTGACTTTGCCACCCCCCCCCTTGAGCCCCGATCTCAGCCCTCCACTCTACCCCCCCGTCCCCGTCAAGACACTCCTGCTGAGCCTCCTTACCCCCGTGCCGGCTATCAGATTCCCTCCTTGGAAGAGTTGATGCAGAATATGGGTGGCGAGGTTCATGCCACCAGTGTCTACCAACGGGTGCGCGATCAACATCACGGATCCCAAGGATCCGTTTTGCTTTGGATGGCCGCTGCAGTTCTTTTGGTAGTCGCCTCTTTTGGATTGGGCTTCGTAGCTGTACAACCCTTTTTGCGCAACAACCCATCACCCGCTCCTGTGAAAGCACCCCAATAGTCCCGGAGAAGGAATTCCGTACACCCTCTACACCCATAGAGACTGCAGAGTTACCCCTTGAGATACGCAACAACCCCCCTTGTATTGGGGGGTTGGTGTGGAGAGATGAGCCTGGCACCGAGCTAG